>JAICVS010000136.1 GCA_025935195.1 Ktedonobacterales bacterium | reverse complement strand
TGGGTGTCTTCTTGAGCCGGCGCTGCTGCCGCACGGAGTCCCCCTCCCTGGTCTGTCTGCCGTCGCAATTCCGTCGCGATTGAGAGCAACGGGAGACAGGAGATTGACGCGCGCCGCAGTCCACGGGCGCGCATGCGCCGTCAGCATAGGCGCGGCGGATGGGATGTGTCAAAGGGAGTGGGACGGGGCACGAGCATCATAGCCGTGGGTCCACCGGCTCCGATTCGAGGGCGAGCACGGCGAAGACGGCCTGGTGGACGCGCCAGAGCGGCTCGCGGCGCACGAAACGCTCCAGCGACTCGACGCCCAGGGCGAACTCGCGGACGGCGAGGCCGCGCTTGGCGTTCAGCCCGCGCTGGCGCAGGCGCTCCAGGTTGGCCGGCTCGGTGTAGTCGGGACCGTAGATGATGCGCAGGTACTCGCGCCCGCGGCACTTGATGGCGGGCTGGACGAGGCCGCGCTTGCCGCGCACGACGAACTCTAGCGGCTTGACAACCATGCCCTCGCCGCCGCGCTCCGTCAGCTCCTCCCACCAGGCGGTCGCGGCGGCACAGTCGTCGCCGTCGAGCACGTTCACCGCATGGTGCGCGGTGGCGAGGAAGAGCGGATCGGCTTCAGTCAGCCGCGCCAGCTCGGCCATGTGCCAGAGGTGATCGCGGTCGAAGTAGGTCACGCCTTCGGTGGCGAGCAGGTGGAACGGGGCGACGCGCACGCCGTCCAGCCCATTCACCTCCCAGCAGTAGCGGCGATAGGCGGCGGCGTAGCGATCCAGGCTCTCGCGGCGCTCGCGCAGGCGCGTGAGCAGCGGCGCGAGGGGCAGGCCGCGCGCGACGGCGGATTCTACGGCGGCGATGGCAGTGGGCAGCGACGCGGCGCCGGCGGCGGCGACCGGCGCGTATTGCTCACGCAAGAGGCCCTGCGCCTTGGTGTTCCAGGGCAGAATCTCGGCGTCCAGGCAGGCCCAATCCGTCGCGAAGCGTTCCCAGAAGCCGGCGGCGCTGAGCGCGTGCGTGAGGCGCGTGATGAGATCGCGGTTCAGCGCCTCGTCCTCGAAGAACTGGCGGCCGGTGCGGGTGTAGCAGGCGCCGGGGAGCGTCTCGGCGGGCAGGCCGAAGTGGCGCGCGGCGGCCGCGGCGTCGCGGCAGAGCACGAGCACGGCGCGGCTGCCCATATGCTTCTCCTCGCAGACGACATGGGCGACACCCTGCGCGCGGTAGTAGGCGAAGGTCTCAGCGGGGTGTTCCAGATAGCCGGGCTGGGTGGTCGTCTCACTGGGCGACATGGTCGGCGGCAGGTGGAGCAGCCAGCGCGGATCGAGCGCGAAGCGGCTCATCACTTCGAGCGCGGCGGCGGCGCGGTCCTCCTCGACGATCACGTTGCCGGCCAGGCGCGTGGCGACGATCTGCTTGCCCAGCGCGTCCTCGATGCGCAGCAGCGTATCGGTGGAATCTTCATGTGTGCCATCGTCAGGCGGGGCGAGCGGGCGCTTCGGCTCGGCGTACGTCGCGTGGGCGGGGATGCTGACCAACGCGCGCTCCGGCCAGCGCAGTGCGGTGAGCCGGCCGCCGTAGACACAGCCGGTGTCAATGTCAATCGTGTTGTTGCGCCAGGCGGGGGCGTAGACGGCGGTGTGGCCGTAGACGACGGCGGCGCGGCCGCGATAGTCGCCGGCCCAATCGCCACGGATGGGCAGGCCGAGCTCGTCGGACTCGCCGGTGGTCTCACCGTAGAGTGCGAAGTCGCGCACGCGGCGCGAGGCGCGGCCCTGGTACGCCTCTTTCATGCCGGCGTGGGCGACGACGAGATCGCCGCCGGCCAGCAGGTAGTGCGAGGGCAGCGCGTCCACAAACTCGCGGTAGTCGCGCGTCCAAGCGGCACGCTCGTCGGGCGGCAGCGTGTCAATCTGGGCGATGCTCTCGGCCAGGCCGTGCGCGATCTGGACGGGCCGGCCTTTCAGGTGACGATACAACTTGTCGTCGTGGTTGCCGGGCAGGCAGAGCGCCGCGCCGCTGGCGACCATGCGGCGCACCAGCGTGACGGTCTCGACCACCTTGGGGCCGCGATCCACCAGATCGCCGAGGAAGATCGCGCGCCGGCCGCCGGGATGGTGGTAGCCGGCGGCGGCATCGGGCTGGTAGCCGAGCAGCGCCAGCAGCTCGGCCAGCTCGTCGGCGCAGCCGTGCAAATCGCCGATGATGTCGAACGGACCGGCGTCGTCGTGGCGGTCGGTGGGCAGTGGGACACGCGCGACGCGCACGGCATCCACCTCGGCGGGCGTGTTGAGGATGGTGACGGGGCGGAAGCCCTCGCGCTCTAACCCACGCAGGTCGCGGCGCAGCTGTTGGATGTGCGTGCGCACGACGTGCGCGCCGAACTGGCGATCCGCGCGGGCGGCGTTGCGCTGGAGGCAGGTACGCTCGTCCAGGTTGAGCACGACAGCGACAGCCGGCACGTCATGCTCGCGGGCGAGGCGAACGAGCGCGGCGCGGTCCCGCGGCTTGACGCTGGTCGCGTCCACGACAGTGAGGCGGCCCAGGCGCAGGCGGATGGCGGCGACGGCGTGCAGCGCGGCGAAGGCGGCGGCGGTGACGGATTGGTCGTTGGCATCGTCGCCGACGATGGCGCGGTAGGCATCGGAGCTGAGTGTCTCGGTGGGCGCGAAGTGGCGCGCGGCGAAGGTGCTCTTGCCGGAGCCGGACGGGCCGATCAGCGCGACAAGGCTGGGGCTGGGGATGCTGAGCAGCCGTTCCCGCATCCCTTCGCGTGCCGGCGCGGGCAGAGAATCCGGCTGCTCTGCCGTCGTAGCGCTCTCCTCGTCGTGTGTCTCGTCCGCCATGTCGTGCGTCATGCCGCCGCTCCGCCTCTCGTCATCTCGCGGTTTCTCTCGTCGTGGTTCGCTCGCTCAAGGATGCTCGCCGTCAGGTGTTTCAGTCCAGCCAGCGCGCAGCAGTTGCGCGGTGAGCTGGATGTGGCCCAGATGCAGGGCGGTGTGTTCGAGGGCGTGCAGCAGGCAGTCGCGTACCGTGAAGGGGTTGCCCATCCAGGGGCGGCGCGCCGCGGTGGCGATGTCCGCCACGCGATCCAGCTCCGCGGCGGGAAGCTGGTCGAACACCGCGCGCAGGTCCGCGAGCCAGCGCTCACAGCGGGCGACCAGATCGGGATATGCGCCGCTGGCGCGGAACTCGGCGGGCCGGTCACGCGGGATGTCGCGCCCGCCGGCCATCACCAGCGTCCAGTATTCGCCGGCGCCGAGCGTGTGCGTGGCGAGGGCGTAGAGCGAGTTGGTCTCAGGCAGCGGCAGCGTGCGGTTCAGTTCGCGTTCAGGGATGCCGTCGAGCTGCGCGAGCATATCGCGGCTGAGCCGTTCCAGCAGGGCGGCAATGGAAGCAGCTTCCGGGGTCAAGCGCGGGCTCCTTTCACGTGATGTTCACCTATCGCTCACTCGCTGGCTTGCTCAGGGGCAGGGGTGGGAGTAGTGCTGTCGTCCAGCCGGTCGAAGATGATGAGCTGCGACGGTGCGCCGAGCGTGGGATCAACCGGGCCAAGCTCCTGGCGCGCGGCGCGGTAGCCGTAGGTCGCGGCGACACGCTCGGCCCACGCCTGGCATTCGGCGCGTGTCCACTCGAAGCGGTGGTCGCGGTGGCGCAGGCGCTCCGCGCCGATGGCGGGCCAGCGGACATTGTACTCGCGGTTGGGTGTGGTGACGATCACGCGGCGCGGGCGGGCGTACTGGAAGACGACGCGCTCCATCGCGCGCAGGCGCGGGGTGTCCAGGTGCTCCACCACCTCGACCAGCGCGGCGGCGTCGAAGCCCTCCAGCCGGCGGTCACGGTAGAGCAATGATCCCTGAGCGACCTCGATGCGCGCGCGGCGGGCCGGCGGCAGCGTGTCGAAGTGTAGCGCGCGGCGGGCGCGGGCGAGCGCCTGGGTGGACACGTCCATGCCGAAGATGCGCGCGAGCGCCGGCTCGTCGAGCGCGCGGGCGAGCAGCTTGCCCTCGCCACAGCCCAGGTCCGCGAGCGAGGTCGCGCCGATCTCACGTACGGCGACCAGCACGGCGTTCAAGCGCTGCTCGTGCAGGCCAAGCGCCGCCTCGATGGGATCGGGCGGCGCCGGGGTATCGCCATCGGTGGCAGCGGCGGCCGCGTCGGCGAGCGCGGCGTCGGGAGCCAGCGCGGGATCGCTCTCGGCCAGGCGGGCCAGCGCGGACTGGACAAGCGGGCGCTGGTAGCGCAGGTAGCGCCGCGCGATCAGCTCGCGCTCCGGGTGCGCGGCGAGCCAGGCGCCGCCGTGGGCCAGCAGCTTGTCGGCCTCATCCGCGCCGACGTAATAGTGCTTGCTGTTGTCGAGCACGGGCAGCAGCACGTACAGGTGGCCGAGCACCCGCTGGACGGTCTGCTCGCCCTCCAGGTGGACACTGTAGAGATCGGCCTCGCCCCAGCCGGGGAAGGCCGGGTCGAGTGGTAGGCGTGTAGTGGCGACGGTGTAGCCGAGCGGCGCGAAGATGCGCGTGATGAGGTCCACGCCGCCGTCGCAGGCGAGGGCGGGCAGCGACACCTGCCAGCACATGCGCTCATCCAGCCGCTCGATATGCTCTTTGGTAGCGCGGCCGGCCATCGCGGAGCCGAAGGCGGTGTTGACGGCGACGCTGGTGAGGCTGGAAGCCACATACGGTCGGTCGTTGACGTACTGATCGAGCCGCGCGAGGGCGGCGGGGCCGCGCACGAGGCCGACGGGATCGATCTCGACGAGCAGGGCGATGGTCACGCGGTCATCCGCGACTTCGGGATAGAAGACGTGGACCGTTCCGGCGGAGAAGGGGCGCGCGAAGACGGACGCGGGGTTCTTGCCGAGCAGATAGCCGACCTCGGGCGCGTGTGGCGCGGAGCAGGTGAGCGTGATGAGCATGGGCGCGACCTCGCGTTCGGTAAGCAGCCGTTGGGTAGCAACGCAGCCTTCCACTATGCGCACGCGCACGGCTGAGGTGCAAGGGGATCAACTGTCCAACCGAGGGCGCGAATCTGTCTTCGCCTTTCTGGTCCGCACTGAATCACGGACCTCGAAGACTCACCCTCGATCACCCAGAGGATGAATTCGATCAGATCCCACATGGCATCCCCCGCCGAAAGCGCGCACTAACAGCCCTACGTCGCTCGGGCGTCTACGACATACGCCAAGTTCGCATGATGATACTGAGGTGTGCTGAGTCCTTGTGGTCCTCACCGGGCGATGAAGTGGGCATTCCTGCCCGCTCCACTGACGACGATCCAGGCCAATCCGATAGTACATGCGAGTGGGATGGCGCGTATACACGTGGTTGAGATTGAGGTGGATCGTGGATAGGAGAACCGGACGGGCGATGGCGCGCAGTGGTAGACTGGAACCCACGCCAGCGGCACACGCCGGGAGATGCCGCTTGTTGACAACGGGAGGCTCACATGTCACGCTCCGATCCGCTCTCCGCTATCGACCTGGCCTCACCGGCTGCGCTACTGCGCCTCGTGACTGGCTACTGGCTGTCGCAGGCCGTCCACGTTGCCGCCCAGCTCGGCATCGCCGACCACCTGCGCGACGGACCGAAGGCCGTCGAGGAGCTGGCGAGCGAGACCGGAGCGCACGCCCCATCCCTCGCCCGGCTGCTGCGCGCGTTGACCGCGTTCGACATCTGCCGCGAGGACGAGCCAGGTCGCTTCGTGCTGACGCCGCTAGGCACGTGCCTGCGGGCGGATGCGCCCAACTCGGTGCGCGATGCCGTGCTGATGTATGGAGGGGAGAATATCTGGCGTAGCTGGGGCGACCTGCTGCACTGCGTGCAAACCGGCGAATCGGCTATGAGCCACCTTTTCGGCGCGCCCAACCCGTTCGACTACTACGGGCAGCATCCCGATCTGCGAGCGACAATGAGTGCCGGCTTCGCGGCGGTCGCGCGGATGGAGTCCTATGCCGTCGTGGCCGCGTATGACTTTTCAGACCGCGGGGTCATCGTGGACGTAGGCGGAGGCCAGGGGCAGCTACTCGCGACGATCCTGCAAGCGCATCCGGCGGTCCGTGGCATCCTCTTCGACCTCCCCGCTGTCGTGGAGCGTGCCCGCCCGCTGTTGGAGCGTGCGGGCGTCGCTGACCGTTGCGCCACCGAGGGCGGCGATGCCTTCACCGAGATTCCATCTGGCGGCGATACCTACATCCTCTCGCGCGTGATCCATGATTGGGACGACGAGCACGCCCTCGCCATTCTGCGGAACTGTCAGCGCGCCATGCGGCCTGGAGCTGCGTTGCTGATGGTTGAGGCGGTGCTGCCCGACCGCGTCGCTTCCTCGACCACCGCGCAACATGCGACGCTGGCCGATCTGAACATGCTCGTCCGCACGGGTGGCCGTGAGCGCACCAGTGAGGAGTACGCCATCCTGCTCCATGCGGCCGGCTTTATCTTGGAGCGCATCATCCCCACGGCCCTCTCCTACAGCATGATCCTGGGCGCGCGAACATAACGTGCCGAGGCACGCATCGGCCACACCCGACGAACGGCGATGACCCAAACGGTCTATGGCGGAACATCCGGCTTGTGTGGCGCGTCTGTCTCAATGTGAGGAGCGGGCCGCGACACGGTGGCACAGTGGCGACACTGACCGCGCGGCGCCGCGCCATACGCCGAACAGCACACCACACGACAGACACGGAGACGGACGCTCCAGGCAGCGCGGCCTGTCGAGCGCCCGTCACAGACAGCCAGGGCAACGGGACGTGGTTCGGGCGGGGCCGAAGGGCTACCGCACCGCCAGCGGCGCGAGTTTGGCTTCGAGCGCGACATTCGACGGCTCGACAAGCACGGTGCCATCAGGGAAGACAATGGTGGGCACACTGCGCATGCCGCCGTTGAGACGCAAGACCACCGCTTCCGCCGCTTCGTCCCGCTCGATGTCAATCTCCGTGAACGGCACGCCGAGGGCCGCGAAGACGCGCTTGGCACGGCGGCAATCGCCGCACCAGCTCGTCGCGTACATCACCACACGCGGCTCCTCGCGCGTCGTATCGGTCGGTTGGCTCTGCTTCCGCGTGGTCATGGACATGAGGGTTCTCTTCTCCTCCGCTCGGTGTGTTTCGGCCGCTGCCCGCATCCCCGGCATCCCGGCGCTATAAAAAGTATAGCATGTGGGAACGGCGAAAGCACAGGAGCGGCGTTGCGACCGGTAGACGATGGGAGACGAGGAGAGGCAATAGGACCGTGAGGTAGCTCACAGCACGTTGGCGCTTGCTTTGGTATACTCCATTTGGAGCGCCGCGCGCCGGAGCCGCCGCATGTCACCCCTCAGCCACATCCTATGCTCACGCGCGGGTACAAGCCCGACCGACACCTGAATTGATGAAGAAGATGAGCTGAGGCCGCGGGCCGGCGGCCGCGCATGCGAGAGACGCGCGCTCGTGCTCTTCCGCGCGGCAAGGCCTACTGGTGTAACCGATGGAACCATCCGCACGTTCTTACTCTCCGAATGGGGCCGGGCAACCGCGCAAACGCGCGGCGCGCTCGGGCCGGCGAACCGCATCGTCTGGGTCGCCCGCCGCGACCGCGGTGGCGACGCGCACGGCGTCACCGCCGCGCGCTCCGCATCCGGACGCTCCCGCAGCGCTGGCGCTCGCGCCCGTGGAGGCGGAGCCGACGGCAGCGGCGGCGGTGACTGAAGTCGCGCCGGCGGGTCCGGTCGTCGGGATTGCGGATTTCGAGGAAATCTTCACCCGCTTCCAGACACCGCTGACGAACTTCATCTACCGGCTCGTCGGCAATCGCGAACAGGCCTACGATCTCGCGCAGGACGTGTTCGTGAAAGCGTACCGGGCGCTCGCGTCCGGCACGACCATTCAGGCTGCGGCGCTCTCGTCGTGGCTGTATCGCATCGCCTCCAACACGGCGACCGATGCGCTGCGGCGGCGGCGTCTGATCTCATGGCTGCCGCTGTCGCTGTTCAACGAGGATCGCGGCGTGGGCGCCGGCATGCCGGGGGCGGACTCCACCACCCCCCTCCAGCAGCCCAGCCTCGCCGACGAGGTGCTCCCCGGTGGGACGGGCGCCTTCGCGAATAGCTATGACGGCGGCCGGTTCGAGCAACAGGTGGCCGATCGCGAGATCGTGGATCGCGTGCTCAAGCGCCTTCCCGATAAGTATCGCACCTGCCTGCTGCTCTACGAGCACGAAGGTTTCTCATGCGCGGAGATCGCCGAATTTTTGAGCGTCAGCCCGTCGGCGGTGAAGATGCGCCTGATGCGGGCGCGCGAACGCTTCATCGCGCTCTACAAAGAAGAGACCGGCAAAGAAGAGACCGGAGACCGCTAACCTGCGCGCGGGCGCGGCGCATGCTGGCCGCGTATCGTCACGATGACTGGCCCACGGCCGACCTCGCCGCCTTCAGCCGCCACCTGGCGGCGTGCGCCGACTGCCGCCGCGCCGAGGTGGACTACCGGCGCACGGGCGAGCTGATACGCCACCTGCCTTCGATCACCCCGCCGCCGGAGTTCCGTGAGGCGGTGTTCGCCGCGATCCGCGCCGAGGAGCTCCGGCTGGCCCCGGAGGTGGCACGCCTCTCGCGCGCCGCGACAAATCCGGAGTTGCCCGTGATCCGCCTGGCGCCGCGTCCGCCACGGCCTACGCGCGTGCGGTTGGCGCCACGTGTCGCGTTGGTGGCGGCGGTGCTGCTGCTCAGCTTCGTCACCGCCAAGCTGCTGCCCGCGCTCGATCCCTCCACGCTCGACCGCGCGGCGACGCGCCTCGCGGGCGGCCCGGAACCCACGGTCGCTCGCTATCCGCTGGACGCGCGCTACAGCGCCGTCACCGGCGCGATGGCGACGGACGCCTGGTTGGTCTACAGCGCCGCCGACGCCTCGCGCGGCGCGATGCTCTTCGCGCGCGACCGCCATAGCGGTCGTGTCGCGCAGCTCCTTGCTACTCCCTCGCATGACCCGCTCGCCGTGCGCGCCGTGACGGATCACTGGGCGATCTGGAGCGTGGGCGGCGGCATGTCGTCCGCGCGCTGGAGCTTGCGAGCGGCGGCCTTGACGGCGAGCGGCGCTGGCGCGAGCTATACGCTGGTGGACGGCGCGGCGCACGGCGCGGATACGCCGGTGACGTTCGGCGGCGTCTGGGCCGAGGGCGACACGGCGCTCATCGCGGGCGCGACGGCCGCGGGTCGGGGCGTGTTGCTGCGCGTTGATCTGGCCGATCCGGCCGGCCACGCGCCGGTGGCGCGCGTGATCGCGCGGTCGAGCGCGCCGGGCCATCTCTTCGCCGATCCCTCCGCCGTTGGGAGCGCCGCCTATTGGGCGGACGTCTGGTACGACCGCGCGAACGGCCTGCATAGCGCCGTCTGGCGTGACGATGACGCCGGGCAACAGGCGGAGGTCTCGCAGGATGAGACCTCGTTCCACCCACAGGTCGCCGGCACAGCGCTGGTCTGGGTGGAGGTCTCGCGGCGGGCGCTGGCGAACGTGGCAGCTGGAACCGATCACTCGCCGGATGGCGACGAGCTGCTGATGGGCCGGCTCAACGGCGCGCTCGAAGCGCGCGACCTCATCAGCGGCCAGCAGTGGGATGTTAGCCCGCGCGCGGATGTGGCGGGTGTACAGGCACAGGGCAACCTGCTCGTCTGGCACAGCGACGCGCACGCGCACGCCTACGATCTGGCCGCGCGCCGCTCCCTGCCGGTGGATGGGCAGCTTGGCGCGGCGCTGATCGCTGGCTGCAGCACCACGTCCGTCGTCTGGATGCCGGGTGACGCGACGACGCTGGATGTGTACGACGCGGCGGCGTGAGCGTGACCGGGCCACGGGTGTGAGCGGCCGGTGTATGGAGAACGCGGCGGGGCGGGAGACGATGAGTTTCCCGCCCCGTTGCTTTGTCCGCGGCGTCTCAGCTTGGGCCGATCAGCGTATGGCGGATGAGCATCAGGTTGGTGAGCGGGCCGAGGCCGCCGGGAACGGGCGTGATCGCTCCCGCCACCGCGCGCACGCCCGCGAAGTCCACATCGCCGACGAGCCGGCCGGCCTGCGCGTTCATGCCGGCATCCAGCACGACCGTGCCGGGGCGCACCATCTCGGCCGTGACACGCCGCGGGCGCCCAACGCTGCTGAAGAGGATGTCGGCCTGGCGCGTGATCGCCGCCAGGTCCGGCGTGCGCGAGTGGCAGAGCGTAACGGTGGCGTTCTCGCGCAGGAAGAGCAAGGCCGCTGGCTTGCCGCCGACGGTGCTACGGCCGATCACGACCACATTCTGTCCCCGCAAGCGAATCTCCGCCGAGCGCAGCAGCTCCAGCGCGGCGTCGGCCGTGCTGGGCACAAAGCTGGGGAAGCCGAGCATCAGGTGGCCAGCGTTGCGCGGGCCGAGGCCGTCCACGTCTTTCTCCGGCGGCAGCACCTCGGTAACGACGCGCTGGCGGATGTGGCGGGGCAGCGGCAGCAGCAGCACCACGCCGTCCACGTCCGTGCGCGCGCCTAGCGCGGCGATCTCGGCGCGCAGCGTCGTCTCGCTCGTATCCGCCGGGAAGGTGCGCAGCACGCAATCCAGGCCCACGCGCAGGCACGAGCGCGCCACCTGCCCGGCGTAGAGCGCGGCGGTCGGGTCTTCGCCGGCCGCCACCAGCGTCAGGTTCGCCGGGCGGCCGCGCTCGCGCGTGATGCGCTCCGCCTCGGCCACCAGCCGCGCGCGCAACGCATCCGCCAGCGCCCGCCCATCCAGGATCGTCGCGCCCATTCGCTCTCCCTCACGTGAATCGTCCCGCGGCTACTATAGCACTGCTTGAGAAGTGGCATGCACCTCGAGATTCATGAGAGTAGACCATCCTGCCCCGATTGTCTCACGAGAAATGTCCACAGCTTAGCCATTTTGTCCTTATTGTGAATGATCGCACAGGGAAGTCTGCGATAATGGTGTAGGCACAAGTTCAGAGAAGGCCCCAGGAATCATGCATAGAAGGAGCAGGTAGCGAAGAATATGAGTACTATCGAATACGCTTGCAACTCTTGCGGCTGGGTGTACCGAGCGAGCGAGCAGAGTGGGGCAGAATTTGGTGACCTACCATCTGAATGGACTTGCCCTGAGTGTCAGGGAGATCAAGATAATTTCACCATCAACGTGCCTGGAGGGCTAGAAGGCGAAAATACTGAGAACAACGGCGACAGTCCGTCCGACCAAGATGACGAAGATGTTTCAACCCTGCCCATTAGCCAGCGCGTCGTGTATACGCAGAAGCTGGAGGCAAGTATTTTCGAGCTTCACCGTCAGTGGAAAATCGGGGATCTCAATGTCCAACCGTACTTCCAAAGGAATTACGTCTGGTCTGCAAAACAGGCAAGTCGGCTTATAGAGTCCGTGTTCCTTAATGTGCCTATCCCGCTCATCTATGTTGCAGAGGAGCCAAACGGCACGTTCGCGGTCATAGATGGGCAGCAGCGTCTCACATCACTGTTTCGCTATATGGACAATGCTTATGCTATATCTGGGCTAGAACACCGCAAGGATCTGAATGGTGTACGCTATGAAGACTTAGGCCGGGAGATGAAACGGCACTTAGAGAACTATACTCTTTCCGTCGTTCAGATCCGCAAGGAATCGCATCCCGACATTCGCTTTGAGGTATTTGAACGTTTGAATATGGGTGCCGCAAAGTTGAATGACCAGGAGCTGCGCAACTGCGTATATCGTGGAGATTTCAACGAGTTCCTCAAACGTCAAGCCAAGTTCAGGCCGTTCCTAGAGTTGTTTGGCTTGCAAGAGCCTGATCCACGCATGTCTGATGTTGAACTCGTACTCAGGTTTACGGCATTCTGGGACCAGACGTACTTGAACTTTCGAAAGAAGCGCCTAAACAAATTTCTGAATGAGCAGATGGCA
>JAICVS010000214.1 GCA_025935195.1 Ktedonobacterales bacterium | reverse complement strand
CGGTATGAGCGACGCCATCGCGGAACACGTGCGCGACGGCATGTCCGTCGCCATCGAGGGCTTCACGGCCTTCATCTGCTTCGCCGCCGGCCACGAGATCATCCGCCAGCGCCGGCGCGACCTGACGCTCATTCGCATGACACCGGACGTGATCTACGACCAGATGATCGCGGCGGGCGTCGCGCGTAAGCTGGTCTTCAGCTACATGGGCAACCCTGGCGTGGGGCCGCTGCACGCCATCCGCCGCGCTGTCGAGGATGGCGTACCGGCGCCGCTGGAACTGGAGGAGTATTCGCATTACGGCATGGTGGCGCGCTACCTGGCCGGGGCCGCGCGCCTGCCCTTCTATCCCCTGCGCAGCTACGCCGGCTCGGACCTGCCAGAAGCCAACGCACGCATCCGCTTCGTGGAAAGCCCCTATGGCGACGGCCCAATCGCCGTCGTGCCGCCGCTGCATCCAGATGTGGCGATCCTGCACGCGCAGCGCGCCGACGCCGCCGGCAACACACAGCTCTGGGGACTGCTCGGCGTGCAGAAAGAGATCGCCTTCGCCAGCCGCGCGGTGATCGTCGTGGTGGAGGAGATCGTGGACGAGGCGGTGATCCGCGCCGATCCGAACCGCACGCTCATCCCCGGCCTCATCGTGGATGCCGTGGTCGAGCGGCCGTTCGGCGCGCACCCCTCGTACGTGCAGGGCTATTACGACCGTGACAACGCCTTCTACCTGGCCTGGGACAAGCTCTCGCGCGACCGCGACCAGACCGAGGCATGGTTGGAAGAGTGGGTGTACGGGCTGCCCGACCACGCCGCGAATCTGGCGAAGCTCGGCACGGAGAGGCTGGACCGGCTGAAGGCCGGGGCCGCGCCGGCCGCGCCGGTGAATTACGGAGCCTACTCATGAGCAAAAGCGCCACATCTGACACGCCAGTGGCGGCTGGCACGCCGGGTTACACGCAGAACGAGATGATGATCGCCGCCGCCAGCCGCGCGCTGGCTGGGGCGCGCACGGTCTTCGTCGGCGTCGGCCTGCCCAACATCGCCTGCAACCTGGCCCGGCTGACCGTCGCGCCGGACCTAGAGCTGATCTATGAGTCGGGCGTGTATGGCGCGCGGCCGGCGCGGCTGCCGCTCTCGATCGGCGATCCGACGCTGGTGACGGGCGCGCTCTCCGCCGTCTCGATGGCCGATCTGTTCGGGCTGTACCTGCAAGGCGGGCATGTGGACGTGGCGCTGCTGGGCGGGGCGCAGATTGACCGCTTCGGCAACCTGAACACGACGGTGATCGGCGAGTACGCACGGCCAAAGACGCGGCTGCCCGGCAGCGGCGGCGCGGTGGAGATCGCGACGCACGCGGGGCGGCTCTGCTACATTATGCGGCTGAAGCGGCGTGCGTTCGTGGAGCGGCTGGACTTCCGCACCAGCCCTGGCTTTCTGGATGGCGGCGAGGCGCGTGCGCGGCTGAGTATGCCGGGCGGTGGGCCGAGCCTGGTGATCAGCGATAAGGCGCTCTTCGACTTCGGCGGTCCCGACCGCGCGATGCGGCTGACCTCGCTGCACCCCGGCGTGACACTGGAGGCGGTGCGGGCGGAGGTTGGCTGGCCGCTGGATGTGGCGCCGGATGTGGCCCAGACGCCGCCGCCGACCGCAGAGGAGCTGCGACGCATGCGCGACCAGCTCGATCCAAATGGGCTGTATCGCTAAGATGGAATCAGAGAGGGCATATCGCCGGCGGATGGGGGAGAGGCGCCCTACCACGAACGACAAAGACCGAGGCGAAACCCGTCTCACACATGAAGCGCCGCGCCCAGCACATCCGCGCCTGCGCGCGCCCGCTCCAGCGGCCCTGCCGGCACCAGCGCCAGGCGCCCGCCGGGGAGAAGGAGCAGGTCGCCGGCATGCGTGAAGCCGGCTTTGAGGATGCCGCGCGCGGAGGCGGTGTTGCCCGGCTCATGGCCGATCCAGAAGCGCGCGGCCTCGTCCATCTCGGCGCGCAGGATGGCGTGCAGCAGTCGCGGGTAGATGCCGCGCCCGCGCCAGTCCGGCGCCGTTGCGAAGGCCCATAGGTAGTGATCGCCGGGTGGCAGCGTGAAGGTGAGCGAGATTTCGCCGATCTCCACCGTATGCGTGGCGGACCAGCCGTGAGCGACGGCCGCACCGTGGATGCGGGCGACGTACGCGCGGTTGCCCGTCGTCAGGCGACGGTGCGCCTCATCTTCGCTCAGTCCTGCGATTGCGGCGATCACGCGGGCGTCATCCATCCGCTCGACGGCCAGCCCATCCAGCGGTGGCAGCGCCGGCAGCGGATCGCCGCGCCACCAGCCGTACCACGAGCCGCCCGGCTGGCCTAGTGCGTCGTGTTGCCCAGGTCCGGCTACGCTCACCGCCACCGGGCGCTCGCCGGCATGCTCATCCGCCATCGCGCATCTCTCCTGGCTCGCACGTAGATGATCTCGATCCGTTCCCGATCCATCTATGCCGCGCGTGACCGCGCGCCGTCAAGCGGCGCCATCACAGCCAAACATGAAGCGGCGCCCGGCGCGAGAGCCTCATCGCTCCCTTCACCGGGCGCCACTATGTGAAATGACGGCAGAAGCCGCGCGTGGCAGGCTACGCCGTCTGCTGTGCGAGCGTGATCTGCGGCAGCGGGCTGCCGGAGCTATCCGTGGTCAGCGTGTCGTCGGTGTAGATAACCGCCGCACGACCACTCGCCGGGTCAATCGCCACCTCGAAGAGGTCGAGCAGGTTGCGCGTGCCGGCGGCGCAACCCGTGCCGTTGGTGCAGATCACGCCGACATGGTTGGGATGCGCGGTGATCTGCGTCTGTACGAAGGCGGAGCCGTTCTTCGACTGGGCCAAGTACGTGTTCCAGACCGCGCCGGGATCGTCTTTGCTGGCCGCGCTGGTGCCGTAGTAGGCCAGGTCAACCGTGCCGCCGCGCGCCGCCAACGCCGGGAAGACGGCCGTCGCCGCCGCGCCGGTGTTGACGGTCTGCGCCGCCGACCATGTGGCGCCGTGATCCCTGGAGCTGGCGATGGAGACGCCGTGCGCGTCGGACCAGGCGGCATAGACCGTACCCGTCAGCGGATCGACCGCGACGGTGGGGAAGACGTTGTTGAGCGCGGTGAACAGCGGCGCGGTGAAGACCAGCGAGGCCGTCCAGGTCTGGCCGCCGTCCGCACTGCGCGAGACGAAGATCTGGTTGAAGTTCCCGCTCGTGCCCTTCTGGACGCTGGCCTGCCCCGCTGAGTAGACATCGTAGACGATGTGCGCGACCGGATCGACGGCAAGCGGGCCGTTGTCGTTGTTGAAGGTCGCAGAGCCGGTGGCGCCGCCCTGGCCGACAATAGGATCGCCCACGCGCCGCCAGGTGAAGCCGTCGTCGTCCGAGCGCTGCATGTGGACGGTCGTGCTGCTGCCGGAGTCGTGGTAGGAGATGAAGACGGTCTTGCCGTCGGAGGCGACCCAGGATCGGTCAGCCTGCGTCGTGTCGATGATCTGGCTCGTGCAGTTGGCGAAGGTGTTGGAGGTGTCGGCGCGCGGGCAGGTGATCGCCGAGACGCCGAGCTGCTTGAGCTTCGTCGCCGGATTGAAGAAGAACATCAGCGTGGTGGTGTGCAGCGTGCCGGTCGCGCCGAGCTCGGTGTCGGCGTCGCCGCCACCCACACCAGCGCCCACTTGTGTGTCAATGCCGCCCTGGAAGGCCGGCGTCGCGCCAAAGGCGCCCTTCCAGATGTTGGTCTGGAAGAGCTGCCACGAGAGGCCGCTGACCACCATCGTGCTGTCGCTGCCGATGGTGATTGCCGGCTCGCTATCGCCGTTGGGCAATAGCAGCGGGGTGTTGGTGAACGCGGGCGCGGACTTCGGCGCCCCGGCCCGCGCGCCGTGCGTCGCCAGCGCCGCCGCGGCGACGAGCACGGCCGCTACCGTCGCCACGATCACGATTCGTCTTGCCAGCTTCATCATCACAACTCCCTCTTGCGCACACCGCCCACGCGATCCGCACCTGATCCAGCGCGGCGCGCCACCACCCGTGGCGGTCAGGCCGGCACGTCCGCCGGCCAAGCGTCCGCCATATCATCATGTAGAGAAGAACGCTGGAAGGCGCGATTCGTTAGCGGCAAGATGACAGCTCGGGCGGAATGGAGGAGTGGGGATGGGATCACGCGCCAACGGCCTGGCGCACCGATGGGGCGATCTCCTCGGCAAACGCGCGGATCTGGCGCTCGTGCTGGCCTCCGGCCGGCCAGAAGATGAAGGTGTCCAGCCGCAGGTCGCGGTAGTAGGAGATCAGCGTCTCGGTCCACAGCGCCGCCGGGCCGACGAGCACGCCAGGCCGTGCCGGCCGCGTCACCATATCGCCCGGCGCCAGCACCACGCCCCCCATGTTGTACGCGCGGCGGATGCTTGCGGGCGCGCGTCCAGCGGCACGCGCCGCCGCGTCAATCGCATCCTGCTTCGCCGGCAGCTCTGCGGGCGCGAGGTAGGGCGCGGACGGAATCCAGCCGTCGGCGCGGCGGCCGATGAGATCGAGCATGCGCGGGCCGTAGCCACCGATCCAGATGCCGATGGGATGCGCGGGCGCGGGGCCGGGCTGCGCGCCGGTGATCTGATAGTGCCGGCCGGCGACGGTCACGCCCTGGCTCCCCTGGCTTCCCTGGCCGCCAGGCGATGGCTCCCAGAGCGCGCGCAGAATCTGGATCGCCTCTTCCAGCGCGGCCAGCGCCTCGCCCGGCGTGCGGCGCGGCCCACCATAGCCGGCGATGTTATCCCAGGCGGCGCCCGCGCCCAGCCCTAGCTCCACCCGCCCATCCGTGAGCAGGTCGAGGGTGGCGGCGGCCTTCGCCAGCAGCGCGGGCGGGCGCAGCGGCAGGTTCAACACGTCGGGCAGCAGACGCAACCGCGTGGTCATGCCGCCAAGCGCGGCCAGCAGTGTCCAGGTATCCAGAAAGCCGCCGTTGTACGGGTGGTCCTGGATGCCGATCAGGTCCAGACCGAGCGCATCCGCCAGTCGCGCCGTCTCGATGATGTGGCGCGTGTCGCGCGCCCACGGCGCGACGCTGATGCCGAAGAGCGGCGCTGGCCGCGCCGTCTCGTGCGAGGTTTCCGCCATCGCCGTCACATCCTTTCCGCCGCGCGGCCCTTCACTTTGGAAAGTAGTATAGTGTGGCCGCACCAGATCGCGCACCGATCGTTCGCCCATGTACCCATGAGGTATTGCCGATGTCCAGCGTCGAAGAGGCCATTCGCACCAAGCGCGCCGTGCGCCGCTTCACCGATCAGCCGATCCCGGAGGACGCGATCCACGCCATCCTGAACGCGGGGCGGCGCGCGCAAAGCTCGAAGAACACGCAGCCGTGGAGCTTCGTCGCCGTGCGCGACAAAGGAACGCTGAAGCAGCTCGCCGAGACGGGCGACTTCGCGGGGCACCTGGCGGGCGCGGCGCTGGGTGTGGCGTTGGTCGCGCCCGACAGCGCGGACCGGCGCGAGTGGATTCTGTTCGACCTGGGGCAGGCGGCAGCGTACATGCAGCTGGCCGCGTGGGAGCTGGGCATCGGCTCGTGCATCGCCACAATCTACCAGCCGGAGCGGGCGGGCGCCATTCTCGGCTTGCCGGACGGGATGCGCTGCGACGTGGCGCTCTCGTTCGGCTATCCCGCCACCGATCAGACGCGGCCAGGCGTCGTGCGGCCGGGCGGGCGCCGGCCGTTCGAGGAGGTGGTGCATTGGGAGCAGTGGTAGCGGCAGCCAGCAAGTGTACACCTGCCGTTAGCCTGCCTACGTCGGCCATGCTAACCATCGAGCTCAAAGTTCGAGTAAAGCACGGGCGAGGAGCCAGCGTGATCGCACTCGACTAGCAACCCCACTACGCCCGGTGAGGCGACGGCGATGCCGCTCTGGGGTATCACCTGCATCCCGTTGATGAATCCGAGAAGTTCTCCATCCCGTGCCTCAATTGCGATGGTGGTGTGCCCTGCCGGATCGATGGAAACCTGCCCCTGATCGAGCGTCTGAAAGGTGGTAGCGCCTAGCGTCTGTTGCAAACGCCATTGCCCT
>JAICVS010000060.1 GCA_025935195.1 Ktedonobacterales bacterium | reverse complement strand
TCTGCCAGCCAGGGTGACATGTACGGACGAGCATGGTAGAATGGCCCGCGACTGCCCGGCCCGCTTCCGGCGCACCCGGCTCGGCGCGACAGAGCGCAGCGCGTGACGTGATTGTGATGCGGTCGGGCAGCGTTGAGGTGGTAGAGTACGCCACAGTGGGGCGCATGATGCTCCCCACGCACCCGCGCGCGCCTGACAACGCTGATAACGCCAACGGCGCGCGGTTGAGCCGATAGTATCGAGATCGAGGCAGCATCGAGAAGGGGGCTGGAGTGTCCATAGACGTAGCGGATACGAGCGCGGTCCAGGCAGCGACGGCGAAGGTGACGGCGGAGGGCATGCAGCGCTACTACCAGTTGGCGAAGCGCCAGGCCTGGGACGTGCGCCAGCTTTCCTGGGGCCAGATCGTGCCCGTGCCAGAGGGCACCGGCTCGGCCGAGAAGCGTGCCCGCCGCCACAGCATGTGGCGCTCGGTCGTCACTCAGCAGCTCCAGGCCGACCTCATCGCCGTCCAGCTCTCGGTGCAATTGCTCTGCGCCGCCCCCGATGAGGAGGCCCGCCTCTACTACACTACCATGACCGCCGACGAGGCGCGGCATACCGAAGCCTGGCTCAAGCTCGCCCATGATGTCGGCGGCACCTGCGAGCCGGACCCGTTCCTCGAAAAGCTCGGCCAGCTCACTATGAACGTGGACACCATCGAAGAGAAGGTCTTCCTCTTCCAGGTCGCCTTCGAGGGGCTGGTCATCCCCCGCTTCCACCAGATCTCCTCGGCCGCCCCGAACACCATCCTCGCCGAGATCTGCAACAAGCTCTCCATTGACGACGGCATCCACCACGGCTCCGGCGTCGTCTACGAAAAGCTCCTGCTCGAGCGCGCCAACGGCAAGACCAAACGCGCCATCGAGCGCGCCGCCCGCGAGATGTGGCCGCTCTTCATGCAACACCTGCTCTGGCGCCCGCGCGAGCGCGCCTGGGCCACCTCATCCATGCGCAGCCGTGACTTGCAGCTCGTCGAATCGCAGCGGCAGGAGGTCATCAAGATCGGCCGCGACTTCGAGATGGACATTGACCTCTCCTACTCCTGACGCATCCCCCGCCACATCTCTTTCTCTCGTCGTCGCGTCACCGCCACAGGGCCGGGATACCTCCCCGGCCCTGTTCGCATGCCCGTGACATTGCCGCCACGCGCGCGACCGCACAGAACCCCATGATGTCGGCTCGCGTTGTACAGATCAGCCCACTCAGCGCGTCTTGTGTGATGGGCGCGCGGCGATGATCCGCGCCGCGAGACGACGACTCAGAGGCAACCACGATCGCTATGGAGAGCCAACATACCATCCGCCTCTTCGGCGGCTACACCCTGACCGCGGACCAGGCTCGCGCGGCGATCCGCGCGCACGCCCATGCCGACGTCATTCGCGAATGGTGTACCGTGCCGCCCGCGTCCAACCCCCAGGCCCGCGCCTGCTACGCCGGCATCCACTCCGCGCGCGCCGAGCCATCGCTGACCCGCATACAGCCTCAGTCTCAGCCCCGTCTCCTCGTCGGTCATGGCTCCTCGCCCGCCGCCGCCCTCGAAGATCTGCTCTGGCAAGTGGTCGGCCCGCACCTGCTGATGACACAGCCCTGATCAGCCGCCCTCTGCTGCTCTATGCCGTCTTGCCGCCCACTCACGCATCTCTCCCTGGCCCATCAGAGCGGCATCTCCTGGCATCTCCTTGGTACCTTTGGGCGGCGCATTGGCGTGCGGGCGGCGTGAGCCGCGCCGCGTGTTATACTCACGCTGCTGAACGGTAGAATTCGCTACCTAAGCTGTAACAGACGTTCCACTGCCGCAGGGGGAGCGGCACGGAGGATCGTGTGGACCCTGTGGGCAGCGACGAACAGCGTATCGCGGAACTGTCGCGGGCGGCGGAGATGCTCATCGCCGGACCGCCGGAGTATCTGCGCGCCTTCGTCGGTGAGGAGGGTGGCGCCCGCCAGCAGCGCCGCGCCATCCTGATCGCCTCGTTGCGCGAGCAGGAGATGGAAGGCCGCGTCGGCGTCTCCGTGGACGAGCTGGCCGCCGACCTCGAAGCCGTGCTGCGCCTGCGCACCCAGCCCATGCCCGACGACCCGCGCGGCGAGGTGGTCGAGGTGCTGCGCCAGCTCGAAGGCTGGCAGGCCGTGGATGGCGGCCTCGCCCCCGAGCGCGCCGAGCGCGACGGGTTGCGCCGCCGCGTCGAGCGCGACTACGCCCTCGCCCGCTCGCTGCGCGTCTTCCTTCCCCACTGGGACGACGTGCAACGCGCGCTGCGCCGCCGCTACGTCAGCCTCTCCGCCAACTACTTCGCTCAGGCCATCGCCGCGCTCGACACCCTGCTCGACGAGCTGAAATACGAGGACACCGATCCCCTGCGCTGCCACACTGCCTGGCAGTCGCTACGTCAGGCGCTCCACGGCATCATCACCGAATCGCGCGACTTCGCCCGCGAGCTGCGCTCCCTGCGTGTGGACGGCAACCGCCCCGAGGTGCTGGCCGACATCGCCGACCGCCTCGGCATCCTGCATGAGAAGTTCTTCCGCGTCGCCGCTGAGGGCGCCGCCAGAGTGCGTGAGCGCCTCGTGCTGCTGCGCGACGAGCGCCACGACGGCGAGAACGTCCGCCGCCTGCAAGAGACCCTGCGCATCCGTGAGGAAGAATGGAGCGTCGGCCTCGGCGAGACCGAGGACGAGCTGCGCGAGCGTCTGGACGCTGTCGCCGCCGACGTGGTGCGCGAGCTGGGCATCTTCGAGCGCCTGATGGCCGACAGCGGTCCCGGCTCCTGGCGCGAGGGCGCCAAGGCGATCAGTCTCGCCCTGGTGGACCTCACCGAGCGCATCCACTCCGCCATCTCGCTCCGCCTCCAGCAGACGCAGGCCATCGCCGCGCTGCTGCGCCGCGCGCATGATCTGGCCGAGGGCCGTCCAAGCGCCGCGCTGCGCGCACGCGAATATCTCTGGAACGCCTCCGGCGCGATGCACGCGGCGGTCTGGGTGGCGCAGCCGCCCGCCAGCGACGCCCAGGTGCGCCTGGATCGTTGGCTCTCCCATCACGGCGGCTCGCCCCTGCCGCTGGTGGACGACGACGTCTGGCAAAAGTCGCTGCGCCCGCGCCACCGTCCCGCGCCGCCCGCGCCGCCCTCCGCCCTCGTCACCGGCGAGGATTGGGATCCCGGCGAGGATCCGCGCGTGCGCGAGCTAGAAGAAGCCCGCGCGCGCCTGATCGAGCGCCTGATCGCCGCCGGATCAGCGGCTGCCCTCGGCACGCTCGAATCCTTCGACGAGCTGCGCCTGCTCGCCTCGTTCCTCTGGCTTCCGCGTGACAGCGCCCCGCTGCGCCGCCTCGGTCTGCGCATCCAGTCGCCCGCCGCCGCTCTGCCCCCGCGCGCGCTCCTGCGCGGGCCGGACTTCGAGGTTGAGCTGGACAACTACCGCTTCCTCGCCACCACCGCCCGCGCCCAGCGCGAGGCAGACGTGGTCCGCGCCGCCCGTCCTGCCGCCAGCACACCGGCCCGCTCCGCCCGCGAAACGCCGCGCCCCGCCGTTGCCGCGGTCGCCGCCGCCCCCACCACGCCCACCGTCCTCGGCGGCGCTATTCCCGCGAACGTGCCGCGCACCCATCCGCTGGACGATCCCGATGCTCCGGCGACGCGCCCGCTGCCCGCCATCGAGATGCCGCCTGCCCGCCCGACTCACCCGCTCGAAGGCCCTGGCGCCTACCCGCCCGCCGCCGCGCGCGCACCCCATCCCACGCCGGAGCGCGCCCCCGTCACCGCCGGCAAGCGTCTCTGGCCCTTCGGCTGGAACCGCCGCCAGCCGCAGGACTCTCCATAAACCCTGGCACGGCAGCCCGCTCCTCACAACAGACGATGGATCAGGCAGGACTTTCGCCCCGCGCCATGGGGCAGATCGGGCTATCCCCGCCCGTCCATCACACCCCGCCGGGTATCATGGCAACACACGGTCTCCTTGATGTGGCCGTGCGGTCGGCTCTGTGCAACGAGAGGAGTGTCGCATGACCACCAATGATTTCGCATCATCAGGGCGAATCTCCCCCTTCGAGGCGATCAAGCATGTGGATGAGCATGGCGAGTATTGGTCAGCACGCGAGCTTGCACAGGTGCTTGACTACGCCTTATGGCAGAACTTCGCATCTGTCATTAAACGCGCGGAAATCGCTTGTACAAAGAGCAGCCAGCATGTCGAGGATCATTTCATTGAAACCAATAAGATGATCGAGATCGGAAAGGGGGCGAAGCGACAGATTCAGGACTTTCACCTCTCGCGCTATGCCTGCTACCTCATCGTGCAGAACGCCGATCCTTCAAAAGAGATCGTCGCGCTTGGACAAACGTATTTTGCTGTGCGTACGCGGAGGGATGAGCTATCGGAATATCGCGAGGAAGCTCGCCTACGCCTGACAGAACGCGACAAGCTTAAGCGCTACCACCGAGACCTGTTCAAGGCGGCACACGACGCGGGTGTTATTACACCAGAAGACTTCGCGATATTCGAGGATCATGGCTACCGTGGTCTTTATAACGGCGAAACGGCGCGTGACATCGCCACCCGTAAAGGGCTCAATCGCAACCAGAATATCGCGGACTATATGGGCAGCACAGAATTGGCCGCGAACGGTTTCCGTGCGGCGCTCGCCCGTGAGATGCTCCACGGCGAAGGTGTCCAGAGAAAGGATGCCGCCAATACTACCCACCATCGTGCCGGACATATCGTGCGAAAGGCGATGGAAGACGCAGGCGTGCAGCCGCCAGAACAATTGCCTGTGCCAGAGATGAGCATCCAGCAACTCAAGCGCGAGGAGGCACGCCGCCGCAAAATTGAAGAGGAGGATCGGCTAGGCTTGTTTGCACAACTAATGCTTCCAGAAGGTAAAAACCAAGACAGTTCGGAGTCGTAAGCCCGCTTCATCGCTTCATTGGATGTGGAGAGAGATATGGCGACCTACACCGGAGCGCGCGAGCAAGAGCTGGCACGCCGCGTCCGCCGCATGCTCATCGAGCAGAGTGCTGTACTCGCCGACGAAGCGGCGGATGAGTTTGCCTGGCTCTCCAGGCACTTCGCCGAGGAGCAGCGCTTCTTCGAGGAGGAGCTCGGCGCGCATCTTGAGCTGCGCCTGGGCCGCTGGGCGCGCGCCTACTGGCCCGCCCCGCCGCGCCAGCGCGAGCTGTGCGTCGCAGACATCTTCGAGCTGACCGCGCGCAAGCAGACTGCCTACGCCTGCCTCATCCGCGCCTACCGCAGCGTGCGCCTGCTCGAATCCGGCGAGTCCGCCAACACCTTCCGCTTCGCCGAGCTCTTCCGCTACGTCGCCGAAGAAGGCCAGCGCCAATCCCCCTGGCTCAGCTTCGACGAGGGCGTGATCAACGAAGCGCTTGCCACACGCGGCGAGGCCGACGACGCCGACGACGACGACCTGGCCGAGGTCGCCGCCGCCAGCCGCCCGCGCAAGAAATCCGCCTCCGGCGCTGCTGCCACCGCCACCGCCACTGCCGCCACGACGAGCCGCCCGCGCGGCAAGGCCGCCGCGCCCCAGCCGCCGCGCCTGGGCGCCGCGCAGCGCGTGCGCGCCAACCAGCGCGCCTTCTACCAGGCCTTCGCCGCCTTCGAGCGCTATCGCCTGCTGCGTCGCATCGGCGCCGACGACCGCCAGCGCCCCGACGAGCGCTACAAGCTCGACGAGCGCGACTACAGCGGTGTCTACGAGTTCACCGACCTCATAGACCGCTTCCTCCCGCCCGCCGGCCTCGTCCTCCACGACGAGCTCAACCCCGAGGAAGGTGACGCATGAGCGCACTCCGTCTCAGCGCCAACGGCAACGGCTACGCTAACGGCAAAGCCGCCGGCCGCGCCTGGATTCGCCGCATCCGCCTCATCAACTGGCACGGCCACGAGAACGCCATCCTCGACGTCATGGGCGACATGCTCGCCATCATCGGCGAGAACGGCTCCGGCAAATCCCTCATCCTCGACGCGATAGACTGGGCGCTCTTCCCCACCTCCAGCAAGGTCTTCAACGCCGCCGCGCGTGAGGGCGGCCGCGCCAGCAAGCGCACCCTCAGCAACACCATCCTCTTCTTCGACCCCCACGGCGTAGACCGCCCCGACAAGGGCTGGCGCCGCCAGCGCACTGTCGGCTACTGCGCCGTCGAGATCGAGCACGAGGGCCAGGGCCGCTGGGTGTATGGCGCCGCCGCCGCCGCCACCCCCCACTCATCCCACCCGTTCTACTACGCTCTTCCCGGCGGCTTCGACCAGATCAGCTTCCTCGAGAACACCCCACGCGGCCAGGCGCCGCTACAGATGCCCGAGTTCCGCGCCGCCAACGAAGCGATCGTCAACGCCGCCGGCAGCGGCAATGGCAGCGCCAGCGGCGGCGGCGTCTTCAACGCCAGCCAAGCCGAGGATTACAACCGTCTCGTCGCCCGCCGCCTCCTCAACATCGAGGGCGCCGATTGGCAGCGCCGCTATGAGGCCCTCTACGACGTGCTGCACCGTATGCTCGGCCTCAAAGTGGACGACGCGCTCGTCTCCGACCCCAGCGGCGTCGTGCGCGAGTTCCTGCCCGTCGTGGATCGCCCCCATCTCGAGCGCCTTGTCGAGGGCCTGGAGGGCATCCAGCGCATCCACCGCGACATCGAGGAGTATCAGAAGCTGCGCGCGACGCTGGCCGGCGTCGTGGAGGCGCGCGCGAAATACCACGAGGCCGTGCTGCATCACGCCTCGCTCGCCTGGCTGCGCGCCGCCTGGGCCGGCGATGACGCCGCCGCCACGCTCGCCCAAGCCGAAGAGGCGCAACGCGAGGCCGAATCCGCCGCGCGCCAGGCCGAGGCCGACGAAGAGGCCGCCTACGCCGAAGAGCAGGCCGCCCGCCGCGAGCTCGACGCGCTGCGCCAGCTCCACCAGGGCGAGGTCGTCCAGGCCGTCACCCGCGCCAATGAGACGCTCGCCACCGCCCAGCACACCCAGGATCGCGCCGCCCGCGATCTGCGCCAGGCCGAGGAGCGCCTGCAACGCTCCGAGCAAGCCGTCTCCGCCGCCCGCCACTCTCTCGACTCCGAGCATTCCGCCGCCGCCGTGCGGCTGACCGAGCTGCGCCAGCGCGCCATCCAGGCTCTCGGCGCCCTGCCCGCACCCCTGGGCGACGCCTGGGAGCGCGTCACCGCCGATCCGGGGGACCAATCCCGCGCCGATGCGCTGCACGCCGCCTGGGCCGAGACTGACCATGAGCTTGCCGGCTTCGAGGTCCACGCCGGTCGCATCGAACAGGCTGCCGTCGCCACCGCCGCCGCTCGCCAGATCGAGCGCGACGCCCGCGCCCAGCACGAGGCATCCGCCCGCGCCGTGCAGACCGCGCGCCAGGCGCTCTGGGCGCGCTGGGATCGTATGCTGCAGCGCTGGCCGGCCGGCCTGGGTGACGCCCCCGGCAAGGAACCCTCCACGATGGTGCTGCCGCCGCTCGTCGTCGCCTCGCAGCACGAACAGGAAGCCGCCCATACCCAGGTCCGCGAGGCCAGCGCCCGCGCCGCCCGCATCGAGATCCGCATCGGTGAGATCGAGTCTCGCCTCCAGGCGATTGAGACCGAGATCGCCCAGACACAGACCGAGCCGCTGCCGCCGCTCTCCCCGGAGCGCGAGCGCGCCCTCGCCCGCCTGATCGGCCTGGATCGCGCCGCCGCCCCCGCCTACCGTCACCTCGATCTCGCCCGCGAGGGCGTCGCCTGGGGTGAGGCCATCGAGGGCCTGCTGGATCACCTGGATGTTCTCACCCTGCTCACCGCCGCCGCGCCCATCGAGCAAGTCCGCGCAACTCTGGGCGCCGAGGCCGACTGGCACCTGCTGCTGCCCGACCCGGACGGCGGCAAGGCGCAGCGCGGCTCGCTCGCCGCCGTCCTCGTCACTTCCCACCCCGATCTGCGTCGCTATCTGGATGCCGCCTTCGGCCAGGTCACGCTCGCGCGCGAGCCGCAGCGCGGCGGCGACTACCTCTGCGCCGACGGCCGCTATCGCCTCGGCGGCCTCGCCGGCACCATCCGCCGCGCCACGCGCTCGCAGGCGCTCATCGGCGTCGTCCGCCGCCAGGCCGCCGCCGCCGCCCGCCGTGAGGAGCTGAGTCGCGAGCGCGCCGATCTCGCCAGCGATCTGGATCACCAGCGCACCCTGCTCCAGGCCGAGCGCCAAGCCGCCCGCGATGCCGAACAGCGCGCCCGCGGCCTCGCTGAGCTCGCCCACATGCTCGATGAGGTCGAGCAGCGCCGCGCCGAGGTCCGCACCCTGCGCGAAGCCGAGGACACCGCCACCGTCCGCCTCACCGCCGCTGGCCGCGAAGCTGAGGACGCCGCCGCCGACGAGGAAGACGCCCGCGCCCGCTGGGCCGACCTGACCCGCGCCTACACTGCCCTTGCCGATCCCGCCCACCTCGGCCGTGCCCGCCTCACCCTCGCCCAGACCATCCAGGACGCCGGCACGCGCGCCGCCGAGACCCGCGCCCGCCTCGATCAACTGCGCACGCGCCTGCGCTCCGCTGAGGACACCCACGGTGCCGAGAGCGAGGTCTACGGCATGGCCCGCGTACACCGCGATCAGGTGGACGCCGAGGTGCAAGAGGCGCAACGCCTGCTCAATCAGGCGCGCGGCGCGCTCCAGGCCGCTGGCCTGCAAAACGTCGAGGCGCGCATCACCCAGCTCCAGCGCCGTCTCAAAGAGGCCGAGGAGCAGGCGCGCAAGACCGGCATCGCCAGGGGCATCACCCTCCACCGCCTCGAAGCCGCCCAACAGGAACGTGCCGCCAAGGCCGAGCTTGCCGCCGCCGCCGCCAAACACCTTGACGCCCGCAACACCGCCTACGGCGCGCTGCTGCGCGCCGTCGCCGACAGCCTCGATCTGCCCCCCAACCAGGTGGACGACCCTGTGCGCTACGTGCGCCAGATCACCCGTGGCCGCGACAGCCGCACCCGTCTGGACGACGACCTGCCGCGCGCCTACAGCGCCGCCGAGCGCGAGCAAGACGCCTTCCTCGTCGTCGTCGCCGAGTACCAGGCCCTCGTCGGCAGCGACGACCGCTTCGGCCTGCGCCCGCCTGTCAAGCGCGAGCTGGCCCTCGCCCCGCAGGGTTGGCTGCTGGATGTCACCCCGCGTCTGGAAGGCACCAGCGACGCCCGCCTCCTCCTGCAATTCCTCGATGTCACCGTCGCGCGGCTGCAAGACACGCTCACAGAGCGTGTCACCCGCGTCGTGCGCGACATCATCCTCGGCGAGGTCGTCAGCCACCTCGTCGAGCAGCTCACCCGCGCCACTACCATCATCGAGAGCCTCAACGAGCGTCTCAAGCACGCGCGCTTCTTCGCCCGCAACACCCGCTTCTCGCTCAAGCTCTCCGTCCGCCTCGCGCGCCTGCCCGACATCCCCTTCGACCACGTCGCCGTCGCCACCGCGCTTGTCGAGCACGGCCGCGCCATGCCCGCCGGTGTGCAGATGCAGCTCACGCAGATCTTCGCCGCCTGGCTCGATGAACAGATGAAAGGGCAGGCCCAGACCTCCGTCGAGGCGCTGGTGGAGCAGCTCGACTACCGCCGCTGGGTGGACATCTCCCTGCTGCATGCCGACGACCTGGACGCCCGCGTCCGCCCGTGGGATAGCGCCGTCTCTGGCTTCGGCTCCGGCGGCGAGCAGCGTGTGCCCGTCTACGTCCTCTTGCTCACCGCCGCCGCCATGCAGTTCGCCGTCTCCAACGCCCCGTTGCGCCTGCTCATGCATGACGAAGCCTTCGCGCGCATGGACCAGCGCAACGCCGATCTGGTCATCCGCTTCGCCCAGCAGCTCGGCATGGGCCTCGTCATCGCCAGCCCCAACCTCGATCTCTTCGCCGAGGGCGTCAGCTACGCCACCGCCTACCGCCTGCGCCAGCTCCCCAACGGCCACATCGCCCGCGAAGCCCTCCACCTCAAAGCCGCCCCGCTCCCCGACTACGAGGAGGGCGAGGAAGGGGAGAGAGTCATGCCGGAGGTTAGGTTCCAGAGGATGGATGGTTGATGAAGGCCGCCTGATTGAGTGCGTCACTTTCTGCCAGATTATCAGATTGGGAGATGCAACATGAGCGAAACCAGACCAACGCCTGCACTCACAGCCTTTGAGATGCTTCTGGAGGAAATTGAGGACGAGGTTGAAGCGACGAACAGATCAGGCGCACGAGCTTTTGAAAGGGGAGATATCGAGTCTGCTCGTGTGGCTATCAAGCGTGCTGACCAACTGAAGGAGATAAGGCACAAAGTCGCAGCTTTGCGCGATGAATGGGATCTCCTACTTCCATCAGATATGACCGCCGAGCAAGATCAAGGCGTCAATGCGCAAGAAATAACAGAGCGTCGGAATCTTGGCCGTCTCCAACGAGGATTGCGCACTCCGGAAAAGGCATACTATACGCCCATCTTGAAGGCGCTAGTTGAGATGGGTGGAAGCGCTAGAATGAGCGATGTGCTTACTCGCGTAGAGCAGATCATGCGCTCTACACTCAAACCAGTAGATTATGATCTCCTCAACTCGACCGCGGAACCGCGGTGGCGCAACACCGGCCAATGGGCTCGTGACCGTTTGGTCAGGAATGGTTTCATGAAGGTTAACTCGCCTCATGGTGTGTGGGAGATATCCGATACAGGCCGGCGCCAACTGGCTGGTAGTGATGTCTGACGCCTGCTGAGCCTCGTCCGCAGCAGGCGTTGTCCGTTGCCCGCCGCCCCGCCATCGCTGCGCACTGCGCCGCGAACCGCCGTGCGTCTACATTGAAATGGCGCCCCTGTGCCCATCCGCGGCAGTATCTCTTGAAAACGCCGCGTCGAGCCGGTCCCGCGTGATCAGATAGCTTCCGGAGCGGGTGTTGTTAGCCGCGAGCATGGGAAGCGTCTGCATCTTGAGCTGCTTCTTGTCTTCCGCTCTTCACATCCATCCACCGATTACTGAGTGTTGGTGAGCGTGTACCGTTAAGGGTTCTGTAAGAAGCTGGCAACATACTCAAGGATGTCACGAAATGCGTGGTGGAGCGCGCACCCGCGCACTTCTCTGATTCCACGAGAGGAAGTGCATTGCATGAGCTATCTTAAGAGGAACAGGTTGTTCCGGATCGCTGGCCTGGTGGTGTTGCTTGCTGGATTGAGCCTGTGGTCTCAGATGAACCTCAGCTCTACTGTGCTCGCCAGGCCGAAACCCAAACCGACCCCACCCGCCACCGCGACTCCCATCCCGACCGCTACACCCACGGCCAGCGCGACTCCCATCCCGACCGCTACACCCACGGCCAGCGCGACGCCCAGTCCCACGCCTACACCTGTGCCAGTCACTGGAACCTGGCAGGTCGTCCCCAGCCCTGCCATCGATGTATCCAACAGCACGTTTGGCGCCAAGCTCAACGCGGTCGCGGTTGTCTCCGCCACCGACATCTGGGCCGTGGGCTTTAGCCCGCAGCCGGGTGGTCCGGCGTACGCCAAACAGACCTTGATCGAACACTGGGATGGCACGAGCTGGCGCATCGTGCCCAGCCCGAATCCCCCTTCGACCTACTCCGAGGTGGAATTGGATGCGGTCTTTGCGCTGGCCGCCAACGATGTCTGGGCGGTGGGCTACGGCGAGAATCCCTCCGGAACCGTCTCGCCCGCCGATATTACTCTCGTCGAGCATTGGGACGGCATCAGTTGGAGCATCGTGCCCAGCCCCGACCCAGATCAGGCGGTGAACCAGCTTCACTCGATAGCCGGCGTCGTCAGCAATGATCTCTGGGCCGTCGGCCAGCGCGGGGAGGGTGGCGCCGCGTGCTGCCCGTACGAGTCGTTGATCGAACATTGGAACGGGACGAGCTGGTCCGTGGTGCCCAACCCAGGACAGACCGCGCTCCAGGGCGTCACCGCCGTAGCGGCCAACGATGTGTGGGCCGTGGGGACGCCTGCTGCGGGCGGGGGCGACATCATCGAGCATTGGGACGGAACCGCCTGGTCCACTGTAGCGGCCCCGATTGCCAATGCCAATGGGGGCGGCATCAGCCTGCGTGCGGTCACGGCCGTCTCGGCGACAGATATCTGGGCAGTAGGGGACCAGGAAAATCCGCTGGTTGGTGAGGGTGGTACGCATGATTCGGTGACCGAGCACTGGGATGGGACGGCCTGGACGGTCGTCGGCCTGGCGCTGCAAGATTCCACGCTGTACGGGGTCACAGCGTCTGGACCGGCTGATGCCTGGGCGGTGGATGGCGGCGGGCTCATGCAGACACAGCACTGGGATGGCGCCACCTGGAGCGTCGTGTCCACGCCTGACCCCGGCACCGCTAGTGGTTTGCAAGGGGTGGCCGCGGTCTCCTCGAGAGATGTCTGGGCCGTGGGGTGGACCAACACCAACGGAGCCTGGACTCCCTTGATCGAGCACTTTACCCAAGCCTGAGCCGGCTCTCTCAGCTTAATCAGTCAGAAAGCCAGCCTGGGCAGCTTGTTTGAACAACACGCTGCCCAGGAGATTGAAGCCCCGGCAACCGTACAGGTCACCGGGGCTACAGTGTTTGCTGACGCGGAGGAGTGGTATTCCTGCCTGGTGGATGCTTGCGACTATCGTCCCCCGCCCCGTTGCCGCGGCCATCCCTCGTTCGTCTATCCAGCATCAGGAGATTTCCCCATTCCAGGGGGCGGGAGGGTGAGGCGCTCGTTGCCTGCCAGCCCAGGCGCCAAGCGGATCGCGTGCGTACCATGCGAATTGACACGCCCCGCGCTCTCGTCTATACTGCGCCTGATACTGTCCTGACTTGACATAGCACTCGCCCGCACGGCGGCGCACACGTCGTCAGAGGCACGGATTTTCCTGGGCCGGCAAGTGGTGGTGGTGGTCAGCAGCGCGCCGATACCCAGGCCGGGTAGCGAGGGAGACAGCAGCTCATGCATCGTCGCACTTTTCTCTTCCTCATCTTCATCGTGGTGCTGGCCGTCGGCACGTTCTGGGTGGACTTCGGCTTCGGTAAGTCTCCCAGCATTGATTTCGGCGGCTACAAGAACCCGCTGACGGTGAATCAGGGGCTCGACCTTCAAGGCGGCATCCAGGTCGTCATGCAGGTCAACTGCCCAGACACCAACAAGAACTGCGACCGCGGCGCCGCCATGAGCGCCATCGTGGACAACCTCCAGCGGCGCATCGCCGGCGGCCTCGCCGTCAACGACGCCGTCGTGCGCACCGCCGACAACTTCCGCGTCTTCATCGAGCTGCCCGGCCTCACCGACGACCGTCAGGCCCTCCAATTGCTCGGCCAGACCGGCCAGATGAACATCATTGACACCGGCGCCAACCAGGTACCCGTCGGCACCGACGTCACCGGCCAGACCTGCCGCGCCACCTGCGCCTCCGGCCAATTCAAGATCGTCTTCACCGGCGACCAGCTCGACACCGGCGCCATCCAGGCCGGCATTGATCAGCAGTCCAATCAGCCGATCGTCCAGTTCGCCTTCAAAGGCCAGGCGCGCAACGACTTCGCCAACTACACCTTGCAGAACGTCGGCAAGTTCCTCACCGTGACGCTGGACAACAAGGTCATCGAGTCGGCCACCATCCAGAGCCAGATCACCGGCAACGGCCAGATCACCGGCATCCCCAACCTCGCCTCAGCCCAGGACCTCGCCTCACTGCTCAAGTACGGCTCCCTGCCGCTGCCGCTCACCGTCGCCAGTCTGCGCCAGCTCGCCCCCACCCTCGGCCAGCAGGCGCTGGACCAGAGCAAGATCGCCGGCATCATCGGCCTGGGCATGGTCATCCTCTTCATGCTCTTCTACTACCGCCTGCCCGGCCTGCTCGCCGACATGGCCCTCGTGCTCTACGCCGGCTTCCTCTTCGCGATCATCAAGCTGCTCGGCATCACCCTCTCGCTCCCCGGCATCGCCGCCACCGTGCTGACCGTTGGCATGGCCGTGGACGCTAACGTGCTGATCTTCGAGCGCGTCAAAGAAGAGTTACGCGCCGGGCGTACCATGGCCGCCGCCATTGACATCGGCTTCAAGCGCGCCTGGCCCTCCATCCGCGACTCCAACGCCTCGACGCTGATCACCTGCTTCATCCTGTACTGGTTCGGCAACACCTTCGGCGCGACGCTGATCATCGGCTTCGCCATCAACCTGGGCATCGGCGTCGTGATCAGCCTCTTCACCGCCGTGCTGGTGACACGCAACTTCCTGCACCTGCTGATCCTTTCGGGCATTGCCTCGCATCCCGCCTGGTATGGCCTGCCACGCGCCGCGCTGCCCATCGCGCGCTACAATCGCCCGGTCTCCCGCGTCAGTCCCACCGCCGCGCGCGCGTCGCTCGTGCCGCCCAAAGCGGTCGCCAGTAAGGCGGTCGCCGCTACCGATGGGAATGACAGCGATGATATGGACGATGACGCCGAGTTCAGCGGTGACGACACCCTCGAAGCAGTGACCAATTCGCGCAACGGCCGCACACCTACGGCCGGGCGCTCCGGCGTCAGTGGTGCGACCGGTGGGGCTGAGGAGTAGACACAGTGTTTCATCTGACACGCTATCGCTACGTTTTCTTCGCCATCTCCGGCGCCGTCATCGTGCCGGGGCTGCTGGCCCTGCTCGCCTTCGGCCTCAATCTGGGCATTGACTTCACCGGCGGCACGACGGTGGACCTGCGCTTCCAGCAGCCCTCCGCCAACGTGAAGGTGGACGACCTCACGACCGTCTTCCAGAAAGCCGGCGCCACCGACGTCGCCACCTTCGCCTCGACCGACCTTGGCGCCACCGGCACGGGCTCCATCACCGGCTCGCAGTTCCTCTATATCACCTTCAGCCGTCCCATCGGCACCAATCTCGAAGCCGAGGTCGTCAAGCGCCTGGGCGACGCCAAGCTCAAGCTGCCTAAAGCCACCAAGGTGGACACCGAATACTCGGCTCCCATCGGCGGCAAGCAGCAGCTCGGCCTGATCGTCTTCAAGTTCGATACTGCCCTCAAGCCGGCCGACCTCAAGACCATCCAGACCGCCCTCAAGAATCTGCCGGACACCGACCTGCCGCCCAGTGTCACTGGGAACGGGACGACCACTGCCCCGGCGGCGCCCTCGGCCACCACCGGGCCGTCCGCGGCCACCGTCACACTCGGCCCGACCAGCTTCAACGGCTCGACATCGGTCACCATCACGGCTGGTCAGTCCGTCACCTTCGACAACTCGCGGGGTGGCACCCATAACCTCGTCACCGGCACCGGCGGCACGTTCAGCCAGGCGGCCGGCGCCCCCGGCCAGCTCGGCGCCACCGGCCTGCCATTGACCCCAGGTGATGTCACACCCGTCACCTTCCCCAGCGCCGGCACCTATCACATCACCTGCACCTTCCACCCCTCGATGCAGCTCACGGTGACGGTCAAGGCCGCCCCCAAGGCGACCGCCGCCGCCGGCTCCGCCGCCACGCCCGCTGCCACCGCCACCCCCAGCGCCTCGTCCACCTCCTCTGGCTCTGGCACGACCTTCCCCGTCTCGGTCAAGACCACCGAGCTCGGCGCCAACAACCAGACCTACGAGGTCAACACCCAGACAGACCTGGTGGAAACCCCTGAGGCGACCGGCAACAAGGCCAGCCTGACCACCATCCTCGCCACCCTCCAGCAGAAATACGGCGCCGTCTACGTCGAGCAGAAGAGCACCGTCGGCGCGGCCGTCGCCGGTGAGACCGCCACCAAGGCCATCGGTGCCGTCGCCCTCGCCGCCGCTGCCATCCTCATCTACATCGCCATCGCCTTCCGCCACGTCGGCAGCTTCAAGCTCTCCTTCCGCTTCGGTGCCAGCGCCATCATCGCCCTGCTGCACGACGCCATCGTCGTGCTCGGCCTCTGGGCGATCTTCGGCAAGGTCTTCAACTTCAAGGTGGACACCCTCTTCCTCACGGCTGTGCTCACCGTGATCGGCTTCTCCGTCCACGACACCATCGTGGTCTTCGACCGCATCCGTGAGAATCTCGGCCGCCGCACCTCCGAGCCGTTCGTCCAGGTGGTGGATACTAGCCTCATCCAGACGCTCTCGCGTTCGCTCAACACCTCGATGACCGTGCTCTTCGTGCTCTCGGCCGAGGCCCTCTTCGGCGGCGCCAGCATCCGCGAGTTCGTCCTCGCGCTGCTGATCGGCATCGCCTCCGGCACCTTCTCTTCGATCTTCAACGCCAGCATGATCCTCGCCGTCTGGCAGACTGGCGAGTATCGCGACTGGTTCGGCGGCCGGCGCCGCCGCGCCTTCCGGCAGCCCGCCAAGGCTGAGCGCTCCACACAGGCCGCCGGTCTCCGGGTCTAGCCTGGTTCTTCACGGAACGTCGCTCGGTGCCGCCGCGACTCCCCCTCTCCTCGCGAGGAGAGGGGGCTGGGGGTGAGGAACCTCGCCCACGCCTCTTGACGGCGCCGGCAGACGAGATGTATACTGCGGGCGTTGTGACCGAGCGGCTACAGCCGCGCTCCACAACACCATTCCTCGGTAGCTCAACGGTAGAGCAGGCGGCTGTTAACCGCAAGGTTAGAGGTTCGAATCCTCTCCGAGGAGCCAAAACGAATCACCGCACCCAGGCCGCGAACACGTTTCGCGCCTGGGTTTTTGCTGTGATGCGCGCCTGTCATCCACACCTTTCTCGCCGCCCATCCACGACCGACAGACACGAACAGGTGACAAGTGGGTGCATCGCCGCATAACGACATCTCTCCCACATATCCACCCATCCGTCGCAATGTTGGCACGCGCCGTGTTGTACAATACGACCGATCCCGTTCTGTCCCGTTCTGGGGTCCCCTTGCGACAGCGCCGGCGTCTCGTCACCTCGTCTCCGGCGCTGTCGGCTTTTTTCTTCCGCCCTCGTCCTTTCAGTCATCTCCCGCCCCATGTCTCCCAGTCGTTGCGACTGTAACCTCCCCGCGTATGCCCATTCGGCTCCAGGTGTTCGCCGAGAGGCATGGGCGATGTCGCGCGACGCGAGCTGATGGCAGCTTAGGGGAAATGCAATGGTCCTACCGCGTCGCCACTGCCGCGCTCCTGTGTTATGGTGAGTGCATCGGTTGGGCCGCTACGGGCGGCTCCTTGTGTGGCGACTGGCCGCGAACAAACGGCCACACCATGCGCGGCAATACGTCGTCGAATGCGTCTATCCTGAGCGTCCGGCTCATCCGGCTGAAGCCATACCTGTGAGCATCTGCGATAGGTCGAATTGCGTATAGCCTCGTACTCCGCGCGGAGTATACTAGCAGCACCGAACAGCCAGGCCAACAAGCGGCACACGGGCATGGGGCCGAAACCGGGCATCATATCCGTTCCCCCAGGGCTGGCTGCGTCGGCGGCGCGTTTCGAGCCTTCGCCGCGCTGTGCTGGTCTGCCGCGAGACGGGTGGGACGCGGGGGAGGCGACGGAAGATGCGGTTATCACGATCGTGGCAGCCGAGGCGATCGGAATCTGATACCGGTAGCCTGCCCACATCCCCGCCCACATCCCCGCCCACATCCCCACCCACATCTCTCCATCAGACTGTAGCGCATACCGTAGTTGAAGCGGATGAACGATCAAATATGTTGGACTATCTACGGCGCGAGATCCTCTCTACCTTCGCCGTCAATCCCCTCCCTGTGCTCTTCAAAGAGAAGGCAGCCGCCTATCTCGGCCGCTTCTGCGCGGTGTCGTATCCGCTCATCTACCATAGCTGCGGCCTGTACTCCCTTGGCATGGCCCCGCGCGACATCGTGCTGCTCCTCCAATCTCCATCGCCGACGCCCGCCCTGCTGGCCGAGCAATGCGACCAGCTCACCCGCCACACCGCGCCCCTCGAAGATCCCACCATCGCCTATCGCCTGCTCGAAGACGGCATCCTCATCTGCATCGCCGGTCTCTATCTCGATGAGTACGCCGAGCCCTGCGGCAAGGCGCTCTTCCGCCTGCTCGGCCCCGTCCAATATGAGCACATCCGCGAGCTTGTCGCCTATGCGCGCACCTTCCATCGTTGGGCCGAGTCGCATCGCGAGTCCATTGACCAGGCGGAAGTGCTGATCCGCGACCAGATCGTCGGCCTGCTCGAAGACGAAAGCCGCCTGGTGGACACCTTTCTGCACTATCGCGCCATGCCCAGGCCGGCCGCCGCCACCGACGTGCTCCAGGTGGCGCTCGGCATCTCACGGCGGATCACCGCCCCACCGCCTCCCGCCTGGCGCCCCGACGACAGCATCCCTGGCGCCGCTCGATCCGCGTTCGAGGTGGATGACACCCTGCGTGCGGTCATCTATGCTTCACCGCTCGCCATCATGACTATTGACATGGCCGGCGCCGTCCGCGGCTGGAACCCCGCGGCGGAGCGGCTGTTCGGCTGGGCTGAGCGCGAGGTGCTTGGCCGCGTCAACCCGATCGTGCCGTCCGACCGCATGGACGAATTCCGCGCTATCCGCCGGCGCGTGCGCGCGGGCGAGGCGCTCGTGGCCGAGCAGGTGCGCCGCGAGAAGCGCGACGGCACCCCGCTGGACATCGCCCTCTCGGTCGCCCCGCTCTATGGGGATGATGGCGGCGTCTGGGGCTTGCTGGCGATCTTGGAAGACATCACCGAGCGCAAGCGCCTGGCCGATGGCATGCAGTTCCTCGATCAGGTGAGCACAGTGTTGTCGAGCTCGCTCGACTACCACACCACCCTCGCCCGCGTCGCGCGGCTGGCCGTGCCGGGGCTCGCGGACTGGTGCTTCATCTACCTGCGTGAGCCTGACGGCGGCATCCGTCGGCTCGCGGCCGAGCACGCCGACCCCGCCATGCGCGATCTCGTGCAGAGCCTGCCCAACCAGGCCACCCGCCCGGCGGACAGCATCCGCCCCGTGCAGCTCGCCCTCCAGACCGGCCAGTCGCAGCTCGTCCCTGAGATCACGGAAGATACGCTGCCCGAAACCGTGACCGACAGCCGCATCCAGCAGATGACCCGCGCGCTTGGTATGCGCTCGTACATCTCGGTGCCGCTGCGCACGCGCGGGCAGGTTCTAGGGGTGATCTCGCTTATCACCGCCGAATCGCGCCGGCGCTATTCCGAGATCGACCTGCCCCTGGCCGAAGAACTGGCGCACCGTGTGGCCGTCGCCATTGACCATGCCCGCATGTACGGTGCGCTGGCCGACCGCGAGCAGCAATACGAAGAACTGGTGGCACGGCTGCTCGTCACACAGGAAGAGGAGCGCCGCCGCTTCGCTTACGATGTTCACGACGGCATCGCGCAGGTGGCCGCCAGCGCCTACCAGCACTTGCAGACCTTCGCCCGCTTCTACAATCCCAACTCAAACGAAGGGCAGGAGGCGCTCGGCCGCGCGCTCTCGCTGGCGCAGCGCACCGTGCGCGAGGCGCGCGACCTCGTCTCGCACCTGCGTCCCACCGCGCTGGAAGAGTTCGGCCTGGGCACGGCGATCCGCGTGCAGAGCGAAGAGCTGAGCGCGCAGGGCTGGCGTGTCTCCTACACTAACGGCATCGGCAACGAGCGCCTGCCCGCCCCGGTCGAGACCGCGCTCTACCGCATCACGCAGGAGGCGCTCACCAACATTCAGAAGCATGCCGCGGCAACCGAAGTCGAGATCACGCTGGAGCGGCTGCCGCACTCCATTCGGCTCTGCGTGCGCGACTGGGGCAAAGGCTTCGCGGCCGAGTCCGTGCCGGTGGCGACCGCGGGCGGGCAACATGTCGGCCTGCCCGGCATTCGCGAGCGCGCCAAACTGCTTGGCGGGGAGTGTACAATTGAGAGCAAGCCCGGCCAGGGCACGCGCGTGCTGGTGGAGATTCCCGTGAGCGGGAGCGCCCCGTCCGCCAGCGCACTCATCAGATAGCTACAGATGGCTATAGATAGCTACAGATAGCGGTATCCTCTCGACAGGTAGACAGGCCCCCGTGATGAATAAGGCACCACTCGCGCGAATCGTGATCGCCGACGATCAGGAGCTCGTCCGCACCGGCGTGCGCGGCATGCTGACCGGCGAAGATGGATTGGAGATCGTCGGCGAAGCGGCGAATGGCAGCGAGGCGGTCGCCCTCTGCCGCCAGCTCCGGCCCGAACTGCTGCTGACCGACGCGCGTATGCCCGTGATGGACGGGCTGGCGGCGACGCGCGCTGTCAAGCAAGAGTTACCGGACACCAAAGTCATCATCATCACGCTCTTCGAGGACCCCAACTACCTTTTCCAGGCGCTCAAAGCCGGAGCGGCCGGCTACCTCCTCAAAGACGCCAGCCAGCGCGACATGCTCTCCGCCATTCGCCATGTGCTCAATGGCGGCGTCCTCCTCACGCCCGAGCTCTCCATGCAGCTCATGCGCAACCTCGCCGGCACCGCCTCGCAGACCGCCGCGCCCATCGAGCCGCTCACCAAGCGCGAGCGCGAGGTGCTCGAGCTGCTGGCTCAGGGCCAGACCAACCGCGAGATCGCGCAGCGCCTGCATGTCAGTGTCGGCACCGCCAAAATCCACGTCGAGCACATCATCGCCAAGCTCGAAGCCGCCGACCGCACCAACGCCGCCGTGCGCGCCATCGAGTTGGGCTTGCTCTCATCTGGTGGCCGCGGCATCTCCGCGCACTGACCGCCAGAAGTTGGCCGCTGAGAAGAACGAGATGCTGAAAATCATGCCGGAAACCGGAAACCAGGAGACATTGAGGAGACGCCAGTGGCAACCGAGATTCGACCGGCTCCGGGGATTGTGATTGATCCCACACGACGCCGTGGCAAGCCAACGCTCGAAGGCACCCGCATCACCGTTGAGGAAATCCTCGACAAACTCATGATTGGCGAAGGTATTGACGAGATCGTAAAGGATTGGCCGCACTTGACCAAAGAAGGGATCGTGCGGGCCATTGCGTATGCGCGTCAACTCGTCCATCAGCAGAGTGTGGAACCCGCTCGTAGCGAGAACCTGGACGACATCCTCGAAGAAGGAGTGTGGAAAGAATATCCTCTCTGAGGATATTGGCCGATGAGAGCGTGGCATCACAGATCATCGCCCAGCTACGACAAGATGGACACATTGTTGACGCCGTAGCGGAGTTGTCTCCGAGCGTAAGCGATATTCCAATCCTCGTGCGCGCTGCTCAGTACGACGTGCTCTTAATCACCGAGGATCTGGACTTCGGCGGATATATCTATCATGGCAAGCAGCCCGCCCCGAAAGCCGGCGTTGTCCAGTGCCGTTTGCGTGAGTTGCGCGGCGACCGCAAGGCTCAGATCGTTGGTGACGCCTTCGCGCATTATGCCAACCAGTTCGCGGGCAACTTCACGGTGATTACTGAGAAGAAGATCAAATTTCGTCCTCTGCCCTGATTACTGGCAGCGAGACGTCGCGCGGGGATCGACGGGAATATGCCACCCGGCACACCACTCCCAACCACTCGGCAGAGGCATTTGGCGGCCGAAACCTGTATAACTTACAGCGTGGGATAGAGGGCGCCTGATCTAGGGTGGACCGCGCGGCAAGCTCTGCCGTCGCGGCGGCTCGTTCGGGCCGGATGTAGGGTGGATGGATGGGAGGACGGCGCCCGCTCGTCCCGCCTTCCCCCTCTATGTCGTGCGGCGTCTCGGAACATTGGCGACACGTGAAACGTCACACTGGATGTGCGGCGGTCAGTGCGGTGGTGTGCGGTGGTGTGCGGTGGTGTGCGGTTGGTGTAGTCGGCGTTGTTGGCGTGATTGGCGCGGCAGGTGAAGGAGCGGACCATGGGCGCACGTCGCAAGCGGTTGCTGATCGGTCAATGCGCGTGCGCCCTGCTCGCGCTGGTGGCCGCCTTCCTCGTCACGAGCCCGCGCGCCGCCCAGGCCGTCGCGGATGCCGCGCCGGGCGCCGCCTGCGCGACGCTGGCCGCGATTGATCCGTCCGCGACGAGTGGCCGCGCCTGGGGCAAGACCATCTTCCCCGGCCATGGCGCCCCCGGCGGCTGGTTTGGTGTGGACGTCTGCGCCAACGGCTTGAACGCCTCGATTGGCGGCGCCGGCGCCAACGTGAGCTGCAGCGCCATTCCCGCCAACTGGAGCGCGACCGGCTGCGCCCCCGGCCACGCCACCGGCGATGGCTACGGGCTCGCGTTCCAATGCGTCGAGCTGATCGTCCGCTTCTCGGCCTGGGCCTTCGGCGAGCGCAATGGCTGGTTCGGCAACGCGCCGGACCTCTGGCTGAACGGCAACCATCCCGCTGATTTCCAGGCCATCCCGGATGGCGCCGGCCGCGCGCCGGTTCCCGGCGACCTGCTCGTCTGGGGGTCGCTCGATTCTGAGGGCCGTCCCTGGCCCGCGGGGCCGAACGGACTGCACGACGGCCATATCGCCGTCATCGCCGCCGTGCGTGACGGCCAGATCACCACCGCCGAGCAGAACGTGCGTTGGGGCAGCCAAGACCATCCGAGCGACGTCCTCTCGCTCACGCATGTCGGCGATCACTGGATCGTCGGTGGCACCGCCGCTCCCGCGACCACGCTCCCCACCTACCGCTGGCCCGCCACGGCCGGGTACACGCGCGCCACCTATGGCTGGCTGCACTCCACCCGCAACAACGGCAGATTCCCGGCGACCTCAGCCGTGCCATCGCGTCCCGCCCCGCCCACTCCGGCCCCGGCCAAAGCGACCCCCACACGCCCGCCCACTCCCACGCCAGCGCCGGCGCGGCCGCCCACCCCGGCGCCCAGCCCCACGCCTTCCCCCACCCCGGCCCCGCTCCCCGCGCTCGACACCCAGGGGCTCGCCTCCGGCGTGGTCGTAACCACCACCGGCGTGCTCGCCGATCTGGCCGTCCTGCCAACTCCATCCGCATCCTCGTCGTCCGCCTCCACAACTAGCTCAACATCCGGTTCCACGTCAGCCGGAGCATCCCCATCACCAACGGCTGGCGCGGTTTCGACAGCCCCGGCGTCCCCATCCTCGTCCCCGGCCGCGACATCCCCGACGACATCCCCGACGGCATCCAGCCTGCCGCAAGCGCAAGCGCGCAGCCTCGGTGCGCCCGCCGGCATCTGGCTCGCCTCGGACCAGACGCCCGCCGTGGTCTCGCTGCCCGATGGTGAGCGCGCGGTCTTCGTGCGCGGCGGCGATGGCAGGCTCTACTCAGCGGTGACATCGCCCGGCGTCCCTGGGGTGCGCTGGCAGGCGTTGGGCGCTCCCAATGGCGCGATCCTGGCTGGCTCGGCCAGCGCGACGGCATTCGCTGGCGGCATCGCCGTGGCCGCGCTCGCCAGCGACGGCAACGTGTGGTGGCGTGCGGGTCCGCTCGGCCAATACGGCGGCTGGCTTTCGCTCGGCCGGCCGGCCGGCGCGACCCTGCGCGGCATCCCCGTGTTGGGCGCCGCGCGGGGATCGGGCGATCTCTTCGCGCTCGTCTCCGCATGGGACGGCCATCTCTACGAGACCGATACCGTGGATGCGCTGCCCGCCAACGGCAGCCCGGCGCGCTGGACACCGCTCGCCCTGCCGGCGAGCGCGGCGCCGCTCAACGGCACGCTGCTGGCGATCCCCGACCTGGCGCCAACGTCCGCGAAACCCTCCACCGCCGCCACCATCTGGTCCGATGTGCCGCTCAATGTCTTCACAATGGATGGTACCGGCACGATCTGGTGGCTGCGTGGCGGCGGCCAGAGCAATGGCTGGTCAATCCAATCGTTCACCCCCCCGGAGACCATCCAGACGTTGCTGGCCGGTGTCGCCGTTGCCGATTCAACGTCTGGCAAGGCAGCCGTCACGCTGCACCTGTACGCGGCGGATGCTCGCGGCGTCGCCCAGACCTCCATCGCTATTGCCGTTCCCAGCGACGCTGCCGCTGCCACTTCCGCTCCACAACAACAGCGGCAAAGCCCCGTCTGGACGGTGATCGCGCCTCCCGCGGCAGCCTCAGCGCCGCTCTCGCTGACGGCCATCCGCCTCGCTCCGGGGCTGAGCGGGCTGCTCGCCGCCGACGGCCAGCGCCTCGTGCTGGCCGCGCGGCCGGAGGCGCAGCGCGTCTTGACCACGCGCATGTCCTCCCTGCCCGCGCTCGTCCCGGTCTCCGCGCCTGCGACCACGACCACGCCAGCGACCGCCCCCGCGCCGGCCGCTCAGACCGCTGCCCCGGCGACGGCGACGCAGACCGTCCCACCGGCGCTCGCGGCGCGCATTGGCACGGCGGCGGCGACTCCAACCGCCGCCCCGGTCTCCACTTCCGCCTGGCTGACGCTCGGCGCGGCGCCGCTGCTCACCACCTTCGATGATCCGCTGCTCACGCCACAACTGGATCCGCGCTGGACGTATCTCGGTGGTCCAGGCGCCGATGCCCGCGCCGCGCCCGGCGGCATGGCCCTCGCCCCGGCGGCCGCTCCCGCGCGCGCACTGTTGCTGCAAGGGACGCCTGGCCGCGACGTGGCGATTGACGCGCAGGTGACGCTGCC
>JAICVS010000103.1 GCA_025935195.1 Ktedonobacterales bacterium | reverse complement strand
GGCCGCTGGGGCGGCTGCCCCGTCTCGAGAAGCCGGCGGTGCTTGCTGAAGAACTGGTTGATGGCCTCGATCGCCAGCGCCAGCGCGTGCGCCTCACGCGCGTCCAGCTCGCGATGCCCTCCGCCCGGTGCAATGGCAAAGAAGGATGGCACGCCGCGCGACGAGGGATAGGTGAGGCCGTGGGCGGCGAGCCATTCCAGGTAGGTGGGATCGACGTCCTCGGCGTCGTCGTAGGAGAACAGCAGGCTATCCTCGGCGATCGCGCGCACCTGATCGCCGTCTAGCGGCTGCTCCATCATCAGCGTGCGCACCAGCTCGCGCAGCGCGGCCGGCGGCACGCCCTCCAGTGGCGCGCCCATCTGGCGCAGCATCGTGATCGCCTCATCTATCGCGGCGGGGTCTGGCTCCGCCGCGAGCACCTGGGAGCCGCGCTGGGCCATACGCTCCAGCGCCTCCGCCGCATAATAGAAGGCGATGCCTTCCAGCTCGCCGGCCAGCCCCATGATGGACGCGTAGAGCGTCTCCGCGCCCGGCCGCGGCCCATGCTCGCCGAGGTGGACGATCACTGGCGGATGGTCGGGAGTGTACTCCCAGGGCGCGCGCCGCCAGTAGCCAGCCGCTGCCTTGAAGAGTGGCGGCAGCGCGGCGGGATCGATCTCCCAGGAGAACGGCTCTGGTGGGCCGGCGTTCGGGTCGGCGCCCAGCGACTCCGCGAGCGAGGCGAAGGCCGTCTCGAACGCGGGCAGCTCGGCCTGATATTCGACCGGCACGCCATAGGGCGCCAGCAGGTCGCGCGCGGCCTCGGCCAGCGCCGCGTCGTTGACCAGCACGCGCGCGGGCAGCGCGGGCATGAGCGGCGCGTTGGACGGTGCCGGCGCGCCGGGCGCAACGGGGGAGAGGAACGGCCCAGCGCACGCCTGGGCCAGCGCGTCGAGCGCCGCGCCGATGCCGCCGTCCGCGGCCTGATGCGGGTCGATCAGCGCGCTCGCGCGGATCAGGTCGCGGTCCGGGTCCATCCAGAGCGCGAACAGGGGTTGGAAGGTCTCGCCGCCCTCACGGATGTAGACGGCGAGCGGGCGTAGGCCACCGGCGATGACGAGATCGGCCTGATGTGGCAGCTTTGCCAGCCTCGCCGTGGGCGATGGCGGCGCCTTGCGCGGTTTGGGCATGTAGTGCCTCCCTTCGCGGTCAGCCGCGACTCCGTGAGGCCATTGTAGCATCCACGGCGCCGGTGGGGCGGCAATGTTGACTGGGGCGGTCAACATTGCCGTTTTTGCCGCTTTTCACTCATGTGATTGGCATCGTTCGCCCGCGAACTCCGCGTTCAAGCGGCTTTGCGCGATCTGGCGGCGTGACGTTGCGCGTTCAGAGCGGCAAAAACGGCAAGAAACGGCACCGAAGTGGCAAGAAACGGCAACGAAGTGGCAAGGTGGGTGGCAAAAACGGCAAGGATGGGTGGGGTCGCGGCCACGCGGCCGCGTTCATGTCGTCAGGCCTAGAGGTGTAAGCGGGCGCGAGTGGCCTGTTTGCGTCTGTATGCGGTTGTTCAAGGTGCCAGCGGCGTGAGGTGACACCGCAGTGATAGAACTAAATTATCACGAACGAGCGCGGATGTCAAGGATGGGAGGGGGGAGGAACACGGCTATGAGGGAGTTTTACAATTAACGATGGACATTCGGCCTGTGCGGGCCGGGCGGCATTGGAGAGGCTGCCCAGTTACCTGCCGCTCGTAGGGCGCGGATGCTCCACACCGGCGCCGGCGTACGCCAGCTATACTATTGCGAGATGGGGCGGATTCCTGTACGATGGGACTTCCCGTGGGAACTCCTGACTTCGTCGCATATCCATGCCTCTGCTTCACAGATGGCGTCCGGCGCCTTTGGGGGATGTGCAACTGATGACGATGACCGTCGCGAAGCCGACCAAGCCGGAACTGTACACCAGCAAAATCATCAAAGCCGGGGCGTTGCTGCCCGACACGAAGCTCCTGCTGGCGCAGTGGGACGTCGCGGCCAGCGTGCGCGAGAACCTGGAGCGCGTCCAGCGTGAGAACCTCTTCGGCAAGACTTCGCGCGTCCGCGTCACCGACATCCTCGCCGTCTTCAGGCGGCGCTACCTGGGTGACGCGCGCGTGCTGGCCGGGCTGCGTCTGGTCAACTTCCAGCTTTCCGAGAACTTCATCCGGCCCGACGAAGCAAACAAGGCTATGTTCGCGGTCAAAGATCGAGGGAGCGGTGTCTACATTGACAGAGATAGCCCGCCGCAAGCCGTGGGGCTTGAGCGCCTACGGTGAGGCGGGCTTGCGATGGCTTCAGCCCGACGTCCTCTACATGCGCGCCCGCGCGCGAGCTGGGGGGGATCGCGAGCTCGGCACCTATGACTTCCACGTACAGGCCGTTGACCTCACCGGCTCCGGACAACGCGCGCGGGCCGGCGTGGCGTTCGTCATCGCGCTCTACTCCGCTATCAAGGAACGGCCGCCACGCCCGGCGCTGGTCGTGTTCGGCGATCTCACCATCCAGGGCAATATCCTGCCGGCACGCTCGCTCGCCGAGCCGCTCCAAGTCGCGATGGACAACGGCGCCAAGCGCGCCCTCATCCCTGTGGAGAACAAGCGATCCTTCCTCGAAGTGTCCGGTGATGTTGTCGAGCGAGTTGACCCGATTTTCTATGGGGAGCCACTCGCCGCGGCGCTTAAGGCCCTGGGTGCGGAGTAGTCGCGCCAACGAGAGGTGTACGCCAGCACATGGATAGGTTCGCAGACGAGTTCATCGCCCAGGTCATCCCGAGGTGGCTGGCCCTCCAGCAGGCAGCCAGGCAGCGACGCTCTCCATCGATCCGGGCTGTCCCTGGCAGAACGGGTTCGGCGAGCGCTTCAACGGCACGTTGCGTGACGAGTGCTACTCGACCATATTCCATAACCTTCCCTATGCGGGAATAGTTGAGTATGGCAGCCAACGCTATCCGGTAGGCTGGTTAGACGGTACCCCCGACGGGATTCGAACCCGTGATCTCCACCTTGAAAGGGTGATGTCCTAGGCCGCTAGACGACGGGGGCGAGGTGGAAGGTGTGTGGCATACTGCCACCATGCAGCGTACCACCGGCGCGCGGGGTCCGTCAAGGAAGGCTGTATCGCTGGGTCGCTCTTGGGCGCCCACTCCGGCATGTTCTGACACCTCTTGGCAGTTAGGCGTGGCGTCCGCCATGGGCAGGGCAACCCGCGCGACGCCCAGCCGCTCGCCGTCCAGCGGTAGCACATGCGCGATCTCACGCGCGATGGTGGTGGCGGCGAAGGAGGGCGCGACGCGCGCCGAGGCGCTGAATCGGTATGACTGCGAAACATTCGTTTCAGTCGCGTCAAGAGTGGGATCGCTGAGAGAGCTGGCGATCCGTGGTCTGGGCGACCTGGACGCGGGTCAGCGAAGAGCGTGGTGAGATATTGCTGCCAGGGTGTGCCAGGGTAGGCTGGTTCGCCTTGACGGTGAGCACGACCTGACCGCCGTGGGCGCGGACGGCGGCGACGATGGGGCCGACCCTAGCGCGTTCGTGGTGACCCTGATCACCGGGCGCTAGCGTGGTGGCTAGCGACGCCGGGCTTACGTGGCGGAGGACGTACGGAGGATGTGCGCTAGCTGTCCAGGACGTGGCCGCGGTCGGGGTTGGCGCAGACCATCTGGTATGAGGCCCCGGCCACACCTGCCGGGGCCTCGACGCACCCGCGCGGTGGAGTTAGCTATTGCTGGATGATCTCCAGGGTGCCAGCGGTGGCAGAGAACATGGTGGTGGTGCCGTGGAGGGCATAGGAGACGGAGCCGTCCTGGGCGGCGACGGTGCCGTTGCACACGCCTTCGCGATTGTCGCCGCTGATGTGGGTGTGCAGGAGGAAGTGGGTCGTGCGGATGTGCTGACTGTCAATGGTGCTGGTGATGGGGCCGACGCCCTGCCATGTGACATTTACATTGTACGTGGTGGTGGCGCCGGTGAGGAAGTCGGTGACGGGGACGACGGCATGGACGGAGGCCGATTCGAGGCTGCCGGTGGTGTGGAGATCAGCCGTGGAGGTGGTGCCCTGACCTTCGGCCAAGGTCTGGAAGTTGTTGCAGGTGTCGAACTGGATGATGAATAGGCCGACGAAGGGGCCACCAGTCGCGGCGTTGCCGGGGTCTTTGGTCACGTTGTCTGTGGCCGAGACGCCTACGGACGTCAGGATGCAGTTGCTGGCGTCGCCGCCGGATGTGAAGCCAGCGCTCGTATTGAAGCCTTTGAAGTGGCAGGATGGCGAGCCGTTGACTGGGAAGCAGGTGCCGGGTCCGCCGGTGCCGCCGGCATGAGCGAGCCGGCCTTCGAAGAGTACGACGCCAAGGGCCAGCGAGAGTGCCATCACCACCGCAAGCCCGCCGAAGACTACATGGTGCCGCCGAAAGATATGAGCTGTCATGCTCTCTGCGTCTCCTCGTTCATGAGCGATGCGCTCCGGCGCGGACGCCGTCGCCGGCTCGGAGCGCCGTGTTGCTCGCGGAGGATAGCAGAGCTTACTAACCAATGAAAGCTCTGGGGGATAGATGGGCTATCTCTGCCGGTACGCTTGCGTGAGGAATCCTCACTTCCCGCCCTGGCAATCTGGAACCTCCTCACCCGCCTCGGCGGCGAGGTTCAGCGCGAGGCGGTAGGCGACGCGCTTGGGCAGGCGCAGCTCTTTGGCGATGCGCGCGGCGGCCGTGCCGGTGCGAGCGCCGTCGCGCAGCAGCGCACGCAGGCGCGCGCGCGCCACTTCTTCCACGGGACGCTCATCACCCTCATCACCCTCACCTGGTCGCTCCTCGCCCGCTGTCGCGCCGGCCACGACGAGCGTGTATTCGCCGCGCGGGCCGCTGCCCTCGGCGGCCCGCGCGCGCACCACACTGATCGGCCCACGCAGCCACGCTTCGTGCAGCTTGGTCAGCTCGCGCGCGACGGCGATCTCACGGTCGCCGAGGACGGCGCGCAGATCGTCCAGGCACTCCAGCAGGCGGTGTGGCGCTTCGTAGAGCACGAGCGTGCGCGGCTCGGCGCGCACTCGCTCCAAGAGTGCGCGGCGCTCGGTGGGCTTGCGCGGCAAGAAGCCGAGGAAGGTGAACGTGTCGGTGGGCAGGCCGGAGGCGATCAGCGCGCTGACGGCGGCGGCGGGGCCGGGAATGGGTACGACGGCGTATCCGGCGGCGAGCGCGGCGCGCACGAGATCGGCGCCGGGATCGGAGATGGCAGGGGTGCCGGCATCTGAGACGAGGGCGACATCGCCGGTCGCCAGCGCCGCCACGATCAGGTCGCGGCGCGCGGCGGGGCTGTGCTCGTGGTAGCTGATCGCGTGGGCGGGGATGTTGAAGTGGTTGAGCAGCTTGCGCGTGTGCCGCGTGTCTTCGGCGGCGATCAACGACACCTCACGCAGCACGCGCAGCGCCCGCAAGGTGATATCCTCCAGGTTGCCGATGGGGGTGGCGACGAGGTAGAGCGTGCCCATCAGGAGCTCCAATCAGGCGCTCCAGAGATCGGTATCCAGCAGGATGGTGACGGGGCCGTCGTTTACCAGCTCCACGCGCATGTGCGCGCCGAAGCGCCCGCCGGCGACCGGCACACCGAGCGCGCGCAGCTCGTCCACGACACGCTCGACCAGCGGCGCGGCCACCTCCGGCGCGGCGGCGCCGGTGAAGCCGGGACGGCGGCCGCGGCGCACATCCGCGTAGAGCGTGAACTGCGAGATCACCAGGGCGCCACCGCCGACATCGCGCACGGAGAGGTTGATCTTGCCGGCGGTGTCCGCGAAGATGCGCAGGCCGGCCAGCTTATCGGCCAGCAGCCGCGCCTCAGCCGCGCCGTCCGTTGGGCCGACACCCAACAACACGACCAGCCCCGGCGCCGGGGCCAGCTCGCCGACCACCGTGCCGTCTGCCACGACGACACGCGCTCCAGTCGAGCGCTGCACGACGGCGCGCACGGCTATTCGCCCGCCGCCGCCGCCGCGGACTTGGTCTCGGCCGGCTTGGTTTCACTTGACTTCGCTTCGGCGGGTTTCGCTTCCGCCGGCTTCGCTCCAGATGAGCCGCTGGAGCCATCAGCACCAGTGGAACCGCCGGAGCCACCACGATTGTCCGTCTTGTAGAAGCCCGATCCCTTGAAGACGAGGCCGACGGGGTAGAGCACTCGGTGGACGTGATCGCCGCAGGTGGGGCAGGTCTCGATCGGGTCATCGGTGATTTTTTGCCAGGCGTCAAAGCGTGAGCCGCAGGCCTGGCACAGATACTCGTACGTGGGCATATCCGCGTCTATTCCCTTCCTGAGCCACAGAACCATCGCCAGTCCGGCCGCGCGGGCGGAGCAATTCGACTCCCACTCGGAGCACGTGCCGCGAGCAATCGTTCCTTCCCAAATTATAGCACGGCCTCTGCTACTGGCGAGCGCGCTCTGTTCCTCCCCTCCATGACCCTCCGTTTCCTCCGTTCCTCCGCATTCGTTCTCATCATGCTCTTTCTTTCTTTCTTTCTCTCTCTGCCCTCCCTCTGCGTCCTCTGCGGTTTAATTCTCCTCTCCTCCTCCGTGTTCCTCCGTGTTCCTCCGTGTCCTCTGTGGTAGTTCTTCGGTAGTTCTTCAACGGCCGTAGAGCGCGGCGAGGGTGGCGAGCCGGTGGCTGAGCGCGGGCGTGAGGTCCGCCGCGCCGTAGCGCCATTCCCAGTTGCCCCCAGCGCGCGATGGATAATTCATGCGCGCCGCGCTGCCGTGGTCGAGCGCGTCTTGCAGCGGCACGACCGCGAGGCGGGCGACGGAGGCGTAGGCGGCGCGCATCAGCGCATCCACGATGTGCTCTGTGTCGGTGCGCAGGTAGGCGAGGGCATGGGCGCGCTCGCGCTCGCCCAGGTGATCGAACCAGCCACGTGTCGTGTCGTTGTCGTGCGTGGCGGTGTAGACGACGGTGTCACGGGTGAAATTGTGCGGCAGGTGCGGGTTCCGGGCATCGCCGCCCAAGCCGAATTGGAGCACGCGCATGCCGGGGAAGCCCAGGCGCAGGCGCAGGCGCACGACACCGATGGTGATCTCGCCCAGATCTTCGGCGATGAAAGGAACGCTGCCCAGCGCGGCGCGAATCGCCGCGAAAAGCGGCTCGCCGGGGCCGCTCACCCACCTGCCGCCGAGCGCCGTGCCGGATGTGGCCGGTATTTCCCAATACGCCTGGAAGCCGCGAAAATGGTCCAGGCGGATGTAGTCGTACAGCTCCAGTGCCTTGCGCACGCGCGCGATCCACCAGGCGTAGCCCGTCGCGGCGAGCGCATCCCAGCGATAGAGCGGATTGCCCCAGCGCTGGCCAGTGGAGCTGAAGTAATCGGGTGGCACCCCGGCGACGACGAGGGGTTGCCCGTGCGTATCCAGTTGGAAGAGTTGGCGGTGTACCCACACATCAGCGCTGTCGTGGGCGACGAAGATGGCGAGGTCGCCAAGGATTTTGATCCCGCGCGTGTGCGCGGCGGCGCGCACGGCCGACCACTGGCGCTCGAAGAGGAACTGCGCGAAGCGGTGGAAGGCGATCTCGCCGGCGAGACGCGCGCGCGCCTGGGCCAGTGCCGGCTCATCACGCGCGGCAAGGGCGGGAGGCCAGTCCGTCCAGGCGACGCCGCCATGCTCCTCTTTGAGCGCGGCGAAGAGCGCGAAGTCGTCCAGCCAATCGCGCTGGGCCGCCGCGAAGCGGGCGAACGCGGGGCGCAAGCTATCGCCCGCCGGCGTCTGGAACGCGGCGTGGGCGCGGCGCAGCAACGCCATCTTCCAGGGTGTGACCAGCGCGTAGTCCACGCGCTCCGCCGGGAACGCCGGATGATCGATCAGGTCGGCGGCGTCGAGCAGGCCATCCTCGACGAGGCGCTGGGGCGAGATCAGCAGTGGATTGCCGGCGAACGCTGAGACGGCCGCGTACGGCGAGGCGCCATAGCCGGTGGGCGCGAGCGGGAGCACCTGCCAGAGCCGCTGGCGCCCAGCATGGAGGAAATCCAGCAGAGCAACGGCGCTGGGGCCGAGGTCGCCGATGCCGTAGGAGCCAGGCAGCGAGGTGGGGTGGACGAGGATACCGCTGCGGCGCGGCCACTTCATAATACAGGCTCCGGGTGGGCGGGAACGATACATGCGCGGCTGTGAAGGCTGGTGAACGGCTGGCGGGCATGAATGCCCTGTCTCCCTGACGAGTCCTCCAGATTCCAGGATCAATGCGCGGGATCAATGCGCGGGATCAATGCGCGGGATCAATGCGCGGGATCAATGCGCGACCACCAGGAAGACGACCACGAGCAGCGCGAGCACCAGCGCGAGAGCCAGCCAGAGCCACAGTCCGTGCGTGCGGGCGCCGGAGGAAGCGCGGGCGACCGGGCGCGGGCGGGCCGACGGCAACGGCATGGTGCCGGCGTTATCTACGCTCGATAAACCCACGTGATGCGGCTGGCGCGACAGTGGCGCGGCGGTCGGCCGCAGGGTGCCGTAGGGGATGCTCAGCGGCGGTGGCGGCGTCGCCGGACCGGCTGGTGGCGCATAGGCGGCCGGTGGTTGTGCGTAGGTTGGTGGCACGACCGGCTGGGGCCGCACCTGGGGGAAGACCTCAGGGAAGGCCACGGGCGCGGTGGGCGCCTGGCCGCCGGTGCCGCGACCATGACCACTGGCGCTCGCCCGGTATGGGCTGCCGAAGGCATCCGGCATGCCGCCCGGTCCACGCGGCGGCGGCGCGGCGTGGGCGGGCTGGACGGCATTTAGCCGCGGGAAGGTGCCGGTGGCGGCGTCGGATGCGCTGGCGAAACCGGAGCTGGCGGCGGAGCTGCTCCAGGGGGTCGCGTAGGGCGTGCGCGATGCGACCGGCGAGATGGGCGATTGTGGGCCGCCGTCGAAGCCGAACGGCAGCGGCTCCGCGTCACCGGCCACCAGCGCGCCCAGTAGCGCCGCGCCCAGGTCACTGGCGCGCTGGTAGCGGTCGTCGGGATGTTTGGCGAGCGCACGCAGCACGACGTTTTGCACGGCCGGCGTCACCGCCGGGTTGAGCGTGCGCGGCTGTTCGGGCAGGCGGTAGAGGTGGCCTTCCATCACGACGCCGGAGGTGGAGCCGGTGAAGGGCAGGTGGCCGGTGAGCAGCAGGTAGAGCACGACGCCCAGCCCGTAGATGTCTGATCGCTCGTCGGTGCGGCCTTCGATCTGCTCCGGCGCCATATATTCAGGCGTGCCGGCGTCGGGGTGGGCGCGCGGCGCGGCCGGGCGCGCGGACTTGTCGAGGATTTTTGCCAGGCCGAAGTCCGAGAGCATCACGCGGCCGTCGGCATGGATGAGCATGTTCGCCGGCTTCACATCGCGATGGACGACGTGGCGCTGGTGGGCGTAGTCGAGCGCATCGGCGATCTGCGCGCCGTAGGTGACGACCTCGCCAACGGAGAGCGGCGCGCGGCGCAGCACGTCTTGCAGGCTGCCGCCGCTGACGTACGGCATGACGAGATACCAGAGGTAATCGGCCTCGCCGAAGTCGAAGAGCGGGACGATGTTGGGGTGGTCGAGCGCGGCGGCCACACGCGCCTCGCGCAGGAACCGCTCGCGGAAGCCCGTCTGGGCGGCAAGGTGCTGGTCGAGCACTTTGACGGCCACCTCGCGCCCCAGGCGGACATCGCGCGCGAGATAGACCTGCGCCATGCCGCCCTCGCCGAGCTGGCGCATCAGCTCGTACGAGCCCAGCCGCCGTGCCTGCATGCTTCCGACCCTTTCCCGTCCGCGACAGCGCGCTCCTCTATCTAGCTGCCGTGTCCGGCAGGTCGCCCGCGCCAGCATTATACCGCGCCGCAGGTCGCGAGGCACCCGTCTGTCCTATGCGCGGGGTCTCGCGCGGCGCACGGCGAGCGACCGCGAGTGTTGCGAGTGGACAATACCACCAGCATCACACGCGGCCGTGGGGAGTCACCAGAGGTCGGGATTGGCGAGGATTTCAGCGCACCGGCTCGGCGTGATCCACCGGGACGGGCATACCATTGGCGGGCGGCGGGGGGTGTTACCCTGGGGTGGGTTTGGGGGTGTTTTCCTCCCACCGGGCTGGGGGTTTTCCACGGGCCGGGCAATCCATTGGGGGGGGGGGGGGGGGGGGGGCGTGGGGCGGCGGCGCGGGAAGACGAGCCGCAGCGGCAGCACCCGCTCGCGCCGGCGCTCCGCCTCCAAGTTGAGCTGGCGTGCCTTGAGCAGATCGTCGAGCGAGACCATGCCGACAAGCCGGCGCTCCGGGCCAGGCTCGACGACGGGAAAGCGCGTCAGCCCCGTCTCCGCCATGCGGCCCACCACCACACGCAGCGGCTCCTCAGGATAGGCGACGACCGGCTCCGCGTGGGTGATGTCGGCCAGGCGCGCGCGCGCGCCGTCCGCGGACTCATCGGCCCAGGCACGCACCTCTTCGCGTGTCACCACGCCGACCAGATGGCGCTCGCCGTTCACTACCGGATAGAGCCGCTGGCCGCGCGTCGTGCCGTCGCCGCGCAGGCGTTGCGCCAGGTCCGCGCGCGTGGTGTCGGCTTCGAGCGCGACGATGTTGGGCCGGGCCACCTCGCGCACGAAGAGGATTTCGAGCGGGTCCACGGCGTACTCGCGGCTGAGGTGATAGCCGCGGCGGGCGACCTTCTCGGTGAGGATGGAGCGGCGCAGCGTCAGCACCGTGAAGCCGTGGGCGACGACCACCGCGACGAGCAGCGGCAGCAGCATATTCACATCGTGTGTCAGCTCGATGGCGAAGATGATGCCGGTGAAGGGCGAGCGCATTGTGCCGCCCAGAATCGCGGCCATGCTGACCAGCGGCCAGAAGCCGATGCCCTCGTGCGGTAGCACGAACGCCTCCAGCCCGCCGAGCGCGCCGCCCATCATCAGCAGCGGCGCCAGCACGCCGCCGGAGGTGCCGGAGCCGAGCGAGACCATCCAGATCACCGACTTGACCAGCAACACGCCCAGGATGACGCCGCCGGCGACATTGCCCTGCAGCAGCCGGCCGATGGTATCGTAGCCGACGCCGAGCGCCTGCGGGAAGATCAGGCCGCCAATGCCGATCACCAGGCCGCCGATGGCCGGCCACCACAGCCAGTGAATTGGCACGAAGCGAAAGGCGTCTTCGGCGGCGTAGACGCCGACGGTGAGGATGGCGGAGAGCGCGCCGGCGAGCACGCCGGCGATGATGCAGCCGATCAGGCCGTCGGGACCGATGAAGGCGACATGCGGTGGCGTGGGGAAGAGCGGGCCGGGGCCGATGATGTAGAAGCGCACGACAGCGGCGACGGCGCTCGCCAGCGCCACCGGGATCAAGCTGCGCGGCTTCCACTCGAACAGCAGCAGCTCGACGGCCAGCAGTGTCGCGGCGACGGGCGAGGCGAAGGTCGCGGACATACCGGCGGCGGCGCCAGCGACGAGCAGCGTCTTGCGCTCGACGCTGGTCAGGCGCAGATACTGCGCGATCAGCGAGCCGAAGGCGCCGCCGGTCATGATGATCGGCCCCTCGGCGCCGAATGGGCCGCCGGTGCCGATGGAGATCGCCGAGGAGACCGGCTTGAGGATCGCCACCTTCGGCTCCACGCGGCTGCCGTTGATCAGAATGGCCTCGATGGCCTCGGGGATGCCGTGGCCGCGGATGCGCTCGGAGCCGTAGCGCGCCATGAAGCCGACGATCAGGCCGCCGATGATGGGGATGATGACCTCGAAGATGCCGAGGTGGTTGCCCGCGGGCGAGACCAGCGTGGTATCCCAGCGTTGGAAGAAGAACAGGTTGGTGAAGAGGCCGATCAGGCGCAGCAGCACCAGCGCGACGAACGCGCCAAGCACGCCGATGGCGATGGCGATGGCCGAGAGCAGCAACGTGCGCGGGGTGGTGGTGAAGTCGCCGAGCTTGCTCGTCGCCTCGTCGCCATGCAGATGCTTGAGCGCGCGGCGTGCGCGCTCACCCAGAGATGATGCCGGAATACTCATAGAACCCTTTCATACCCAAACGCGGCGTGGTCAGGCCGTCCTCCGCCACGCATCTCACGCGCCATCCACATATCTCGCAATGAGATGCAGATTCCCTGCCAGTATTATAACCACTCGCGGCAATGGTGGCGCATCTGCGCATCTGCGTGTGTGCCCGCTTGACAATTCGTGCGCTGTCAGGTAGCCTTGCGGCAGGTCATCGGGTGAAGGAGAAAGCCGATGCGACTGGTTGAGCGGCACATTATCAAGCGGGCTGACCCGCGCTTCGCTGCCCTTGACGCCGCGGCCTTCGCTTCCAAGAACCTCTACAATGCGGCGCTCTACGTGACGCGACAAGCCTTCATCTTCCAGGGCATCTCGCTCCGCTATCCCGAGCTGCACCAGCGCATGAAGGACCATGAGGCCTACCAGGCGCTGCCGGCCAAGGTGGCGCAACAGGTGCTCCTGGTGTTGGATCGCAACTGGCAGAGCTACTTCGCCGCCCTGGCTCGTACAATGGAGTGGGACCGGCGCATGATCGCGGCCATGAAGAGCCGGCGAACGCATGAGGGAGGAGCTGAGCGAGATGGCGATAGATTCAGGGCCAGGGCATACACAGCATTACGTACCGGACCAGGCGGGAGCGGCGCACATGCCACCGCCCCCGGCGCAACGTGGGACGGAGCACATCCCACACGCGCACCACACACTAGGGCAGCTCCCTGACGGAGCGTTTTCCCCAGACACGGGCGGCCTATCAGGGCGGCCTGACATGTATCCCAACCCCTACGCGGCTCCGTACTATTATGGGCAACCTTACGGGTATGGGCAGCCGTACGCCGGACCGATGCCGCCCTCGACCAACGGGCTGGCAATCGCCAGCCTGATCTGCTCCATCGGCTCATTCGTGGTGCTGCCGGGCATCGCCGCCGTGCTGGGCGTCATCTTCGGCCACTTCGCGCTGGGGCAGATTCGCGCGAGCCAGGGCCGCGAGGAGGGCCGCGGCATGGCAATCGCTGGTGTGATCCTCGGTTACGCCAACCTGGCGCTGTGTGTGCTGATCGTCGCGCTCGTGTTCCTCATCGTCGCGGTCGCGCGCCAACAACCAGGATTTCAGCCGCAATGAGCGTCCTCACCCCCGGCCCCCACTCTCCGCGACCGGCATACCGGCTCCTCCACGGAGGCGAGGGGGAATCCGCATGCGACCGGCTGCTCTGCCTCCCCTCGCCGCGCATGGAGAGGGGCCGGGGGTGAGGACTCCCAGCCTCGCACAACCCGAAGCAATCGTGCTATAGTTGAGCCAGAGTTGAGCCAGCGCATTGCTGAGACCGTGGGTGAGCGCTCCTGCGACGAGCGGACTGATCGAGGGAGGATTGGCATGCGCCCGTACCCGGATCGCACATCCCGCCCCACCAGCCTGTGGGCCGGCGCGAGCCTCGCCTGCGGCCTCGCCGGCTTCTTCATCATCCAGCCCGTCGGCTGGGTGCTTGCGGTCGTGTTCGCGGTCATCGCCAATCGCGAGATACAAGAGTCGCACGGCTACATACGTGGGCGCACGCTGGCGAATTGGGGCATGGCGTGCGGCATTGCCGGGCTGGCCTTCTTCGCGTGGATCGCCCTCGCCGTGGTGCTGACGTTCATCCAATTAGCGCACCGCTAACCCGTACGTCTCCCGGTACGCGGCGGCGGGCATCGCGGCCAGCGGCCCCCATCATGTGTCTGGGATCATCCGTCTGGGTGCATTTCCTCAGACTCTAGCAGCGCGCGCTGTGGCCACAGACGCATGGCGTCGCCTTCCGTGCCGCCCAGCTCGGACAGCGCGAGCCGGTAGCACGCCCGTGCCCGTGAGAATTCGCCGTGGGCCGCGAACTCCCGTCCCAGCGAGTAGTATGCCTGGGCGCGCAGCGCGGTGTCGTGCATCGCTCCGGCCCGCGCGAGCACCGACTCGATTGCGGGAAGTGCGTTGCCTATGCCGACGGTCGTGAGCTGGGTCATACGGGCCAGCGCGAGCAGGGCGATGCCTTCGCCGCCCTGGTCGTGTTGTTCCCTGGCGAGTGTGAGCGCGCGTTCGATATAGGGACGGGCCAGGGTGAGATAGGCATTGCGCCCATAGGTGGGCGCCGTGGCCGGGAATGATTCCGCCAGATCCATGGCGATGTCGGCCACGATGGCCTGGATGCGCCCGTAGCCCGCCGGTGGCCCTGAACGAGCGTAGACCTCAGCCGCGCGCTGCGCTTGCGCCAGCGCGCTCTCGAGTGATCCCTTCCAACGATCGTGGATTGCGCGCAACCAGGTGATGTTGGCCGCCGCCAGATCGGTCAGGGGGTCACCAGTGAATAGGCGCGCGGCTTCGCCCAGGTGGTGCGCGGAGTCGTCGAAGTGCGCCCGCATAAATTGAGCGGTTGAGAGGCCGATGAGGGCAAGCATCTCGAGATTGGCGAGCGGCGCGGCGCTTTGCCCGGCAGCGGCAGCCTGCTCACGCAGCTCGCGGGTCGTCGTCACGCACAACAATTGGTCGGTCATGCTACCGGCGAAATGACCCGCGCCGTTCTTCACGCTGCCAGAGAGGAACGCGACCTCCGCGTATGCCGCCCAATCTTGCTTGTCGGTGGCGATGGCGAGCGCCGCGGCCAGATGGCGCAGCGCGTCCGTGTAGGCGTCGAGGCCCGCGTAGCACATCCCCAGCACGTAGCGCACGCGCAGCCATTGCGGCCACGCCATGGGCCGGGCCGCCAGTGGCCTGATGGTCTGTAAGATTTGTTCGTACGCGACGACTGTGCGCGTGCCATGCTTGATCTCACGGTAGGCCTGTTCGAGCATGCGCGCGACATGGGATGAATAGGCAGGCAGGTGATGCCAGGAGGAGTCGTCGGGAACGTGGATGGAGCTATATGGCATGATGCGCCAATCCTTCCGCGCTCAGGTCACACACGTATTGAAAGGAAGGAGCTTTGCGAACTATAGCACGGCTGGGGGCGCGGCGAAATGGGCGAAACGGGGAGAATGCCGGCCGTCCGTGAAGCAGCCATCGGACGGCCGGCATGCCGCTCAGGTGATGCGCGTACGCGGCGAGCTAGCAGGGGATGGGAAACGAGGGGCAGTGCGTTTGCGGCGTGGGGCTGCCGTCCACCAGCCGTGGCACGGCGCCGCGCGCGAATGGCGAGCCTGCTATGCCGGCCAGAGCCGCCACCGCCGCCAGCAGGAGGATCCCCGCCAGCGCGAGATAGCGCGCCCGCGCCCGCCCACGCGCGAACATCCGTTGAAGCCCGCGAGACTTTACGTCGCGCGTCGCGTCGGATACACTCATCCAGACCGTTCCTTTGCCACACTACCCGTGGCCGGAGAACTCCAGCCCGGCATGCGCCAACATGCCAGGCGGACACACAGGGTCGAAGACGGCTCCCCGTCCGCTCACCGCCCAGTGCGAAAGTGGACGCCAGCCGTCTTTTCTTGCCTCCTTTCCACCCCTCAGCGCGGGATACGTCGGGTGGGATCGCCGCCGAACACGCCACCGCGCGCATCGCGCACGCGCCGTAGCGCATTCACAGGGGGATATACCGGGCGGCTTGGAAGAAGCGGAAAGGGTCTTTGGCGATCTCGTGGTTCTTTCTTGTTGGGTCGCGTCCTCTGCCTCCGCATCCTTCGCGGTTCATCCCGCGCTTCGTCTCGCTCTCCTGCTCCGTGTTCCTGTGTGTCCTCTGTGGTGCTCTCCGCCTCATGCTCCCGGCGCGCGCGTTGACATTGCCCGCCGTGTGGCATACGATGCCGCGCAAACGGCCGTCCATGCCGTCCCGTGCTGAGCGTGGTGTCGTTGGCTGGCTGGCGGAGGGTGCGGCGCATGGTCAACCGCGAGTATCACAAGTGGCATAGCTCGGCGCTCGGCCGCGAGATGGAGCTGCTCGTCTTCGGCCACGCCGGCGCGCGCGTGCTGGTCTTTCCTACCTCGATGGGCCGCTTCTACCAGTGGGAAGACTTCGGCATGGTCGGCGCCCTCTCCGGGGCGCTGGAGGCCGGCCGCTTCCAGCTCATCTGTGTGGATACGGTGGACGGTGAAAGCTGGTATGCCGATGGCATTCCCCCCGCCGACCGCGCCCGCCGGCACGTTCAGTACGACCGCTACCTGCTGAACGAGGTGTTGCCGTTCTCCAAAGGGCGCAACCCGGAGCCATATCTCATCACCGCCGGCGCCAGCTTCGGCGCCTACCACGCCGTCAACTTCGCCTTCCGCCACCCCGATCTGGTGGATCGTGCTATCGGCATGAGCGGCCTCTACGACATCGCGCGCTTTGTGCGCGGCTACAGCGACGACGCCGTTTACTTCAACAACCCCAGCGCGTACCTGGCCGGCGAGAGCGATCCCATTCGCCTGCGCCTGCTGCGCCACATAGACATCATCCTCGCCGTCGGCCGCGACGATCCCTCCTACGGCAACAACGAATATCTCTCCGGCCTGCTCTGGGCCAAAGACGTCTGGCACGCGTTCCGCACGTGGGAAGGCTGGGCGCACGACTGGCCCTGGTGGCGCCGCATGATCCAGCTCTACATCGGCGGCCACGACTGACGCGACAACTGGGCCGTCCGTGATCGAAGCGAGGAGGTGCCGCGATGACGCTCAAAGTCGGTCTGTTCGTTGGGCGCGAATGGTCCTTTCCCCCGGCCTTCATCGAGGAG
>JAICVS010000056.1 GCA_025935195.1 Ktedonobacterales bacterium | reverse complement strand
GGCGACCAGGTGCGCGTGACCTTCCTCGACACGGGCCTCTCCGTGGTCACACTGACACAGTTCGACGACCTGAGCATCCACGTCGCCGCGCCCACACCCGCCGCGACGGCGGCCGGAACGCCGTGAGACAGGGCTAGCCCGACTTCGTCACGCCCGCCCGGTGTGACGCGGCGCCCCTCTCCGCGCACAGAGAGGGGGTTGGGGGGTGAGGACTCTTCGTGATCATCCATGCCCACCGCCATGCCCACCGCCGTGCCCGCCATCTCCGCCACCATGGCCCCCTTCGCCACCGTCGCCTCCGCCCCCGTGCTTATCGCCTCCACCGCCGCCGTGTTTGGCATGCCCATGGCCGGCGCCTCCGTGCTGAGGTTCTTTGCCTTTGGCGGGATGGGCTGGTTGCGCGACGCGCACGGGCGCTGGGGCGACTGGGGCAGGGTTGGCGGGCCGCGCGGCCGCCGGCACACGCGCGGGTGACGAGGGCACATTGACCGGCGTGGGCGGGACTGGTGTCGGCGTATGGGTGGGGCTGGGCGCCGGTGTAGCGGGAAGGCGCGGCACAACGGCGATGTGCCCGCTTATGGCGGCCTGAATGGGCGCGGGCGGCGCACCGAGCGCGCCGTGGCCGAGCTGCTGGCCGACCACGAAGCCGCCAACGCTGCTCGCCACCAACACCACCTTCACGATACCGGCCCGAGATCCGCCTCCAAGCAGCAACGACCATCCGCGCATACGCATAGCGGCACTCCCTCCCTGTCGCCGCCACGCCGCTCAATCCTGCCATGGACTGGGGCGCGCGCTCCTGGCCGAACGTGTCCGCACGAGCGATGCCAGCGCGGCCGGGATTGGAGGCAGAACATGCGGACGAATGGACGCCGGCAGGGAAGGGGGATGGAGTACGGGCGGCGTCAGCGGCGCCGTGCCGTGCCGGTGTTGCGGGGGCGGCGGTCCTGCGCCTTGATGATCACGCTCTGCACCAGGCTCAGGTCAGAGAGGCGCGAGCGAATGCGCTCGTCCATGCGCGTATGCAACTGCTGGTTGGTGGTGATGACCGTCGGCAGCCCCTCGTTGTAGCGATAGTTGATGAGCTGAAAGAGCTTCTCCGTCGCCCAGGCCGTGCCGTTCTCGGCGCCCAAGTCATCCAGCACGAGCAGCTCCACCTCGCGGATCGTGTCGAACATCTCATCGTAGGGCATCTCACTGGAAGGCGCGAAGGCGGCGCGCAGGTGGTCGAGCAGATCAGGCACGACCGCGAAGAACACGGATTGGCCGGCGGCGAGCCAGCGATGCGCCACGGCCGCGGCCAGATGCGTCTTGCCCGTGCCGTAGCCGCCCATCAGCAGCAGCCAGCGCGGCTCATCCGACGAGAGGCCGGCGACATTGTCGGCAAACCGCCGCGCCACCTCGTACGCCTCGCGCACACCTGGCACTGCCGTATCGAACGTCTCGAAGGTCTTGGTGCTGAAGGGCTTGAGGCTGAAAAAGCGGTCGAGATTGCGCCGGCGCCGCTCCTCGATCTCGCGCTCCTTGCACGCGCAGGGAATCGGCTGTCCGAACGACGGATCGCCCACCGGCACGTCCATGCGGTAGTAGCCGGCGCCATGGCAAACCGGGCAAACGTCCTCAGCCGGCGCGCGGCGTGGCTTGGCCGCTCGCGCCCGCGCTGGCGCGGCCGCATCGCCCGCGCGCGACTGGCGCCGGCGCGCGAGCGCGGCGAGGTAGTCCTGCATGGCGCCGCCCAGGGAGGCCATCTCACCCGCGCCGCTGGAGCGCGGAGCTTCGGCTGCCTCAGGTCGTCCCATCCCGCTGTCGCCTATGGATGTGCTGGCGGCGCGTGGGCGGCGCAGCGGGCTGATCGGGCTGGCCGCCGCCTTCGCCGCGCCGGCTGCCCCGGCTGTCCTTGGCCGCGCTGGCAGCTCCAGGATGCGGTCTTCCACCGGCGTCTCGTTGTCTACGCCAGCGTCGAGCGCGTCGGCCGGGATGGGCGGCCGCAATGGCTGTGGGCCCGCCGCTCGCCGCTCGCCGCCGCGTGCCGCGCGGATCGCGGGCGGCGGGGTTGGGCGCCGGGCCAGCGGCAGTGTGGGCGCGGGACGCGCGCCTTGCCGCTGCTGCGCGAGCGGCTGTTGGGGCGGCTGCGCTGTGGGCGCGGGCGGGTTTGCGGCCGGTGGGCGTGGCACGGTGGGGCGAGGATCGGGATCGTCGGGGCGGCCGGCGCTGGACCGTGAGGCCGCGCGGCCACGTCTCACCTCGCGCGCGCGCTGGTCGGCGAGCCGGGCGATGGTGTCTTTCATCCTATCCATACGATGATTCCCCCTTCCCCTCGGTCTGCCAGCGCTTCAGTATCGCACGGATGTAGCTCCAGCGCCGCTTGTTCTGCTGCACGGCCAGCCGGAACGCCTCTTCGATCCACTCGCGCGGGTAGCGTTCCTCGGCCTCGCGCAGCTCCTCCGCCAGCAGCGGCGGCAGCAGGCCGATGTTCTGCTCGTAGAGCGCGTAGATCGTCAGGCGCTCGACCTCGACGGCCAACGTATGCCCCTCCGCGTTCACGTCCGCCAGCCCTTCGAGATCGAGCAGAATCTCGGGCGATTCGTCGCCGCGCAGCAGCCGCGCGACGGCCTTGCGACTGCGCGCCGTATTGAAGAAATACCACGCCACGATCTCGTCGTCCACCCGCACGCGCACGCGCAGCAGTGTGCCGCGCGCCAGCGCCAACTCCAGCGCCGCGCGCAGCCGCTCCTCGAAGGGGCGCGGATCGCCCTGGCGCCGCAGCGCCCGCCGCAGCGCCGGATCGGCCAGCAGCTCGCGGTCGCTCACGCAGCGCGGCGTGCCGTGCTTGCGATAGAGCCGCGCGAACAGGTGCAGCGTGATCTTCAGCTCGCCGACATCCGCGATCTGCGGCAGCAGCTCGGTGAAGAACGGCTCCGGCAGCGGGATGTACGGGGTCTTGCCGGCGGGGAACCCGTTGAAGGCGGGCATGGGCGAGGCTCCTTCCGGCGCTAATAGTCCGGCGTACGCAATTCAAGGTCGCGGTAGCGCGTCTGCGCCGCCTGGAAGTACAGACTGATCTGGCCGACGGGACCGTTGCGGTGCTTGGCGACGATGATGTCGGCGATGTTCTTGCGGTCGGTGTCGGGGTTGTACACCTCGTCGCGGTAGATGAACATCACAACGTCGGCGTCCTGCTCTATGCTTCCACTTTCTCTCAAATCACTCAACTGCGGCTTCTTATCCGTTCTACTCTCCACCGCGCGCGAAAGCTGCGAGAGCGCCAGCACCGGCACGTTCAGCTCACGCGCCAGCCCCTTCAGCCCGCGGCTGATCTCCGAGATCTCTTGCACACGGTTCTCGTGGCCCTGTCTGCCGCCGCCGCTGCCCTGCATGAGCTGGAGATAGTCCACGACCAGCAGATCGAAGCCGTGCTCCATCATCAGCCGGCGCGCCTTGCTGCGCATCTCCACCAACGGAATGCCCGGCGTGTCGTCAATATAGATATTGGCCTCGGAGAGCCGGCCCACCGACTCGCTGATGCGCTCCCACTCGTCGTCGTCAATGTAGCCGGTGCGCAGCCGCTGCTGATCCACCTGCGCATCCATCGAGAGCAGGCGCGCGACCAGCTGCTCCTTACTCATCTCCAGACTGAAGAGGGCGACGCCGTGGCCGTAGCGCAGCGAGGCGTTGTGCGCGAGCGAAAGCGACATCGCCGTGTTGTGGACGATGATGTCTTGCGCGATGAAGTTCGCGCCATCTGGCACGGTCAGGTCGTAGACCTGCTGCTCGCCAATGGGCTCGATGGCAACGATGGGCTCCCAGTAGATGTCGGCGCTAGCGATCCACCGCGGGTGGGCATCTAGGTGGGCATCGTTGAGCGTACGGGCGTAGCCGGCGAGGCGCGTGCGCGGGAGGCTGCGTGCCGTGTGAGGATTGTAGCCGGCGTACTTGCCGCTGCGCGCCGTCGCACCGCTACAACGCGCCAGCTCGCTCATCGAGAGGCCATGCCGCTGTGCCGCCGCGCGCGCCAGCGCCCAGGTTTCGCGGGGCGGATGCCCGATGGTGCTCAATCGCTTCGGGAACGACCGCGTGAGGCCCGCGAATCGCGTGGCCTTCTCGCCGATCCAGCCAATTTGCTCCTGATAGCGTTTCACGGCAACCGGATCGGTGATCTGCACCCGCCATGCGCCGCGCGAGGTCTTGTAGAACTTCGCGACGATGCCAAACCGGATTAAGGCATGATGGACATCCAGCGCGAGCTGGGGCGAGGCGACGCCAAGCTCAATGCGCGGGTAGCCACTCCCCGCCATCGGGTAGATCGAGCCATCACAACTCATCAGGACACGAATGAACTCGGCCAGATAGGCGCGGCTCCAGGTCCAGACGCGGGCCGGGAACGACTTTTCGCGTGCGAGCTTGTTCCACACTCCCAGATCCGCCAGCCATTGTGTCAGCGGATTGCGAGGCGTCCGCACTCCCGCGATCCGCGGCTGCGCGACGATGTACGTGATTTTTTGCTGGCGTATCGCGCACGCTGGAAAATGCGTCGCAATGATGCGCTTGAAATCCTCGACAATGACGGGGTCCGTATTGGTGAACTCTGGGGAGCCATCCGTGATGCCGCCCTCAGCAATGAGGTAGGCGAGCAGCCGCACCAGCTCGATAGGCCAGCTCTCATCTGACCCGAACGCCGGCACCGCCCGCGGGACGGCGATAGCGTCGCCCACCGCCAGATCGTGGAGGGGTGTCCAGCCGCGCGCCGTCAGGAAGGGATGGTGGCCCGTCACCTCCACCTCGCGCCCGCTGTGTGTCCGCACGCGGTAGCACGGCTGCACACCGCTATCAATCCAATCCGACACCGCGGTTGTGCGGACATCCCCTGCGTCCGAGATGCCGAAGATCACGGGGAGCTTGCGCCGCACGCATTCCTCGATAGTGCGCCGCGCGCCGGTGGTCGGATCGTCAATCAACGTGTGCGCTGTCAGGCACTTGCCCACCGAGGGACGCGCCGCCAGAATCACCAGATCGGACTTCTGCAAGCCGCCCGTCAGCTTGTCCAGGTCGGAGAAGCCGCTTGCCACGCCGACGATGGAGCCGCGGTGCTCGTGGAGCTGGTCCAGCTTGTCAATGTACTCGCGCAGTGTGTCGCGGATGTGGTCGAAGTCGGAGTGGCTGAAGCGCCCGCTCACGTCCGCGATCAGTTGCTCGGCCTGGCCGATGGCGTCGTCGGCGTCCGGCTCGTTGTAGGCCACACCGGCGATCTGCCCCGCCGCGTTGATCAGCCGCCGCAGCACCGCCGTGCGCTCGACGATCTGCGCGTAGCGCTTGACGTTGCGGCTGGTCGGCACTTGATTGGCGAGCGAGCTGACATAACTGGCGCCGCCGATCTCGTCCAGCTTGCCGCGCCGCGCCAGCTCATCCGTCAGCGTGATCAGGTCGGCGGGCCCGCCAGTCTCATACAGGTCCAGCACCGCCTGGAAGATCGTGCGATGCGCCTCGCGGTAGAAGTCCTCCGGACGGAGGAAGTCGGCCACCTGCACGACGGCCTCAGGATCGATCAGCAGGCTTCCGAGCACGCCGGCTTCGGCCTCGACATTCTGAGGCAGCAGCTTCTCGACGGCCATACCTGTACCCCTCCGCGCAGCGCGCGAACCCGCTGAACATCCCGGCCGATCTCAGTTGGTCACGCCCGATGCACTCACCCGCCTCGGCTGCCAATAGAACTCCCATTCAAGGAGTATAGCATTCGCCAAGGTGGCGCGCGAAAGGAGGCGCGCGACCGGCGAGTGATTCAGACGTGGGAGCACTGGCAAGGGTACCTGACCGGCGACCAATGCGCAAACCGGCGACGTATCCCCACTGCTCACCATGCGGTGGATATGTGGATAACCGCCGCCGTGAGGAGGCGCGATTCCCGGCGTCGCGGCGCCGCGCGTACGGCATCTTCACATCGTCCCCCGGCTGTCCACAGCCTATCCATGAGATCGCCGGCTTATCCACGACTTTGTCCACCGGGATATGCACCGGCCGAACGGGCTAGGAGGATGAGGAAGCGGGAGAAGCGGGAGAGGAGAGAGCGTGTGGCCCATTGACGTGGTTGGTCTCTATCAGTATACTTTGACCGTTCAAATAAATTTGATCGCGCGACAAAAACTGAGAGGCGTATGCATGGACGATCTGCCGGAAGTGTATTCCATCGCCTCGCTCGATCAGATGCGCGCCATCGCCGACGACCTGCGCATCCGCATCTTCGACCGCCTCACACGCCATCCCATGACCGTCACTCAGCTCGGCGACGCCCTCGGCGTCGCCCCCGCCAAGGCGCACTATCACGTCCGCGAGCTGGAGCGTGTCGCGTTGGTGAAGCTGGTCGAGACGCGCGAGAAGGGCGGCATCCTCGAAAAGTATTACCGCGCCGTCGCCCGCGACATCGCCGTCTCCCCTGGCCTGCTGCGCGGCATCTCACCCGACGACATGGCCGGCGCCGTCAGCCAGTTCTTGGACTTCGCCGCGCGCGGCTTCCTGCGCGCCGTCGCATACGAAGCGCGTGAGGCGCGCGACCGGCCGGACGACATGCCACAGAGTCCACAGAGTCCACAGAGTCCACAGAGTCCACAGAGTCCACAGAGTCCGCTCGGTCTCTCAGGCGCCTCCGTCTGGATGACCGACGAAGAGGCCCGCCAGCTCGCCCTCACCATAGTGGACGCCGCCAGGCCATACATCGCGCCGCGCGGCGTCGCCGGCGAGCGCGAGCGCATGTTGATCCAACTGCTGTACCCCATCGTGCCGGAACTAGAAGGGGTGGAGGATGACACGCTGGCGGACACACCGGAGCCGGGAGCCGTCGCGCCCAGTGCTACGCCCACAGATGCGATGGACGCCGCGCCGCCGGCCACTCCAAACGCGCGCGGCCACCGCATCTTCTATGCGCGCGCGCACCGCATCATCACGGTGGGCGCGATCGCGTTCAGCCGCGACGATCTGCGCCGCGCCGTCGAGCGCGCCCGGCCGCTGGACATCCAGGTCTACGGCGCCTGCGCCTTCGCGCGCGACATCCCCCCGGAGCTTGCCGACCGCGCCATCGCTCGCTTCCGCCATCGCGGCCGGCTGGACGCCTCGCCAGCAGTGAAGGAGGTGCTCGCCCGCAAATCGTAATGCGCTGGCCGTCTTATCGGAGCAGATCAGAGCAGACCACAGAGAAAGCAAAGGCGTGCCGCCGCTGGTCACGACGCGCACGCCGGGACTCCCACCGCATCGCCAACTGAGAAGTAGTCGTTCGCTGCCGCACGGAGGAGCATCATGGATGCTATCACAGGCGACACTCCCGCATCTCCCGCATCTCCCGCATCTCCCGCATCTCCCGCATCTCCCAAGAAGGCCGGCCTGCTGATCAACCGCGACTTCGCGCTGCTCTGGCTCGGCCAGGCGATCTCGTCGGCTGGCGACTTCGTCTTCGACACCACCCTCGTCGTCTGGATCGCCACCCAGCTCGCCGTCGGCCAGCCCTGGGCGCCGCTCGCGGTCTCCGGCGTGCTCGTCGCCGCCACGCTGCCGATCTTCCTCGTCGGCCCGTTCGCCGGCGTCTTCGCGGATCGCTGGGACAAGCGCCGCACCATGCTGGCAATGGACGCCGCCCGCGCCGCGCTGATCGCGCTGCTGCTGCTGGCAGCCGGGATCGTGCCGCTGCCGTTCCTGCCCGGCGGACAGCTCAGCCTGCCACAGCGCCTCGCCGCCGTCTACGCCATCGTGTTCCTGGCCGCCGCCTGCGCGCAGTTCTTCACCCCCGCGCGCACCGCCCTGCTCGGCGACATCGTGGAGGCGGATCTGCAGCCGCGCGCCGCCAGCCTCAGCCAGGTGACATTCGCGCTCGCCACCATCATCGGTCCGCCGCTGGCCGCGCCGCTGCTCTTCGCCTTCGGCGTGCAATGGGCGCTCGTCATCAACGCCGCCTCGTTTCTGGCCTCCTACCTGGCAATCCGCGCCATTCGCCCGCCGCGACAGACGGCCTCCGCTGAACGCGCGCCGCGCGCCAGTTTTCTGCGCGAGTGGGGCCAGGGCGTGCGCTTCTATTTCGGCAACCGCGTGCTCGCGACGCTGCTGGTAGCAGGCGTGATCGCCGTCTTCGGCGCCGGCGCGCTCAATGCGCTGGACGTCTTCTTCGTCACGCAAAACCTGCACGCCGATCCCACGATCTATGGCGTGTTTGGCTCCGTGTACGCGGTGGGCGCGCTGCTGGGCGCGGTCCTGGGTGGCGTGTTCGCCCAGCGCATCGGCCTGACACGGCTGGTCTGGCTCTCGCTGCTGCTGCTGGGCATCGGCATCCTCGCCTTCTCGCGCATGACGAGTGTACCCCCAGCGCTGGCGGTGCTGTTCGTGACTGGCATCCCCCAGGCCACACTGAACATCGCGATCGGCCCGCTCGTGCTGCGTGTGACGCCCCGGGAGTTGATCGGCCGTGTCATGGCGGTGCTGAACCCCGTGATCACCGGCGCGTCCCTGGTCTCGATCGCGATCGCGGGCTATCTCGCCAGCACCGCGCTGCACGACTTCCACACACGCGTCGCCGGCCTGGAGCTTGGCCCGTTGGACACAATCTTCGGCGTGGCCGCCCTGCTGATCATCGTCGGCGCGCTCTACGCCGCCGTCGCCCTGCGCGCCGCCGGTGGCGAGGCCACCACCCAGCCATTCGCCAGGAGGCGTGCGGCCCTGGTACGCCTCTTGCATATCGGGCCGTAACAGCGCTCCGTCTTTCTGGTACATGGTACAATAGGAGTGTTGAATGGATGAGCGCCCACCGCGATGATGCCGTGGGTTGACACCCTCCCATCCGGGCTGGTCAGGCCTGGGGAGAATAGACCTTCGGAGTGGAATGTGACGCATGCTGAGCCGTTCCCATCCTGGACGGCGCGGCTGGTCACATCGGCGCGCAACGCCGGCGCGATCCGCTCGGAGGAGACTGACCATTCACCGAAAGCCAGGTGTGTAGGTGTCGCGCGGAACGCATCGCTTCGTCTGCCTGTACGGGCATTTCTATCAGCCGCCACGCGAGGATCCCTTCACGGGGCATATCCCGCACGAGCCAGGCGCCACCCCGTACGATAACTTCAACGAGAAGATCACCGCCGAATGCTACCGGCCAAACGCCGAGGTGGGGAACTTTGACTCTATCAGCTTCGATCTTGGCCCGACGCTCGCCGCCTGGCTGGAGCAAGAGCACCCAGACGTACACGGCCTGATCGTCGAGGCGGACCGCCACAGCGTCGAGCGTCACGGCGTCGGCAACGCCCTCGCGCAGGTCTACAACCACACCATCCTGCCCCTGGCCTCGCGTCGCGACAAAGCCACGCAGATCCGCTGGGGGCTAGAAGACTTCGCCCACCGCTTCGGCCGCCGCGCCGAAGGCATGTGGCTGGCCGAGACGGCGGTGGACCTGGAAACGCTCGATCTGATGGCCGAGCAGGGTGTCGAGTACACCGTGCTCGCCCCCTGGCAGGCGGCCGCGGGCATGGACCCCACCGAGCCGTATCGCGTGCGGCTGCCCAGTGGGCGCACCATCGCCGTGTTCTTCTACAACGGCCCGCTGAGCGGCGGCGTCTCGTTCGACTGGGACACCACCAACAACGCCGACACCTTCGCCGCCTCGTACCTGCCGCACCACCTCAACCCACAGAAGGTGGCGCGCGGCGAGGATGAGCTGATCGTGATCGCCACCGACGGCGAGCTGTACGGTCACCACAAGCCCTGGCGCGACCAGTTCCTGCGCCACCTCGTGCGCGAGGGCGCGCACGCCTACGACTTCGAGGTCGTCTCGCTGGGCCGCTACCTGCGCGACCACCCGCCCACGCGCGAGATCACGCTGCGCGCGCCCAGCGCGTGGAGTTGCTCCCACGGCGTGGCGCGCTGGAGCGCGGGCTGCGAATGCACCTGGGGCGACTCATCGTGGAAGCCGGCGCTGCGCCACGCCTTCGACCACCTGGCCCTACGGCTGAACGAAGTCTTCACGCGCGAGACGGCCGAGACCCTGCACGATCCCTGGGCCGCGCGCGACGGCTATCTGGCGCTGCGCAACGGCTGGATGACCGAGGAAGACTACTGGGATCGCTTCGGCAAGAACGAAGGGCGCCCGCTGAGCCAGCGCATGCGGCAGCGCACGCTGCGCCTGCTGGAAGCCCAGTATTACGGCCAGTGGATGTACACGAGCTGCGGCTTCTTCTTCGAGGATCTCGACCGCATTGAGCCGCGCAACGACATCGCCTTCGCACGCCGCGCGATCAGCCTGGTCTGGCAGGCGACAGGCGCGGATCTGGAGACGGAGTTCCTGCGCGAGCTGGCCGCGGCCAGGAGCGGCCGCACCGGCATCACCGGAGCCGACGCCTATCGCCAGCTCCCGCCGGTCGCCCCGGAGCTGCTGCCCGACGGCGGGCAATCGCCCGCCGAGCCGGCGGCCTAGCCCGGATTCTTCAGGAAATCACCGCTCACGCAATACAGTGTGGCTCCCCCGCTCCTTGTGAGGAGCGGGGGGTGAGGACTCCTCCCATGCGGGCCGCTTTCTTCGCTCCGGCCATTCATAGTGAATGACGTTCAGTCATTGGTATTCAGAAGCTTCAGCCCCAGTGGTCCGTGCGCCGGCACGTATGCGTTTTGAGAACATACCCCGGAGACGCCCATCAGGGCTGTCGGGGCGACGCATGCCTCGCCCGGCCTCGCCCGCCTGGACGCCTCGTGTCCGCGGCTTTTTGTCAAAACGCATCAGCGCCGCGAGTGCCCGCGACCGAACCAGACGTGTTATCACAGCCGCGCGGCCGTTGTCTTGACACCGCACTCAATCTATGGTAAATTAGTTCTACCATCGCGGCGCCACCACACGCCGCTAGCACCTGAACAACTGAATACAGCACCAATCGCCCCCACCTCACCTCACGGCAACAGCGGCTGCGGTGGCGTGGACGCGGCCGCAACCCCGCCCATCCTTGCCGCTTTTGCCACCCAGCTTGCCACTTCTTGCCGTTTCTTGCCAGATCGTTGCCGCTTTTGCCACCCATAACACGAAACGTCAAGTTCCGTTGGCCGGCAAAGCCGCTTGAATTCAGCGTTCGAGAGGAGGATACCCCCGACACGCGGCCAAAAAGCGGCAAAAACGGCAATGTTAACCCCGCCAGTCAACATTGCCACCCGTGCCGCCATCACCCCACCGCTTCGGCCGCCGCTTCCCGCGCGCCAAGCCCTGCGCCGGTCTCCGTCTCGCCCGCTATCGGCTCTGTCGGCGCGAGCGGCAGCGTGAAGGTGAAGCGGCGGCTGCGGCCCAGCGCGCTCTCCACCCAGATACGCCCGCCGTGTGGCTCGACGAGGTGGCGAGCGATGGCGAGGCCCAGACCCGTGCCGGATGTGGCGCGCGCCCGCGACCTCGGCCGAGACCGTCGCCGGAGTCCGTGCCGGCCGCGACCGGCTCCGCGTCGCGTGTGCGGGCGCGGTCCACCTTGAAAAAGCGCTCGAAGACGCGCGGCAGGTCGTCGTCCGCGATGCCCACGCCGGTGTCGCGCACGTAGAGCGCGTGGGGCCGGACGACATGGCGGCTGGCGGGGCCGGACGGCTATAATCCTCCTGGGGGCCGCGACGGCCAGGAGCGCTCATCCGAGATGCGAGGGGCGCGGCGAAGCTGGTCTAAATGTTGCGTGTCGCCGTGCGCTGCACCATGTCGAGGAGAGAGTGGATGTCTATCCTGCAGCCGCGAGAAGATCGCTTCTACCTCATGTTCGAGACCGCCGCGGCCAACGCTCGCGCCGGCGCGGAGGCGCTCTTGAGCATGCTGAACGACTACACCGATGTCGAGGCCAAGGCCAAGTCAATCAAGGACATCGAGCATCGCGGCGACGAGCTGACCCACGAGATGTACGACCTGCTCAACCGCCTCTTCGTGACACCGCTCGATCGCGAGGACATCGCCGCCATCGCCTCCGCGCTCGACGACGTGCTGGACCTGATCGAGGCATCCGCGGACGACTTCGTGATCTACGGCATCGAGCAGCCGACGCCATCCGCCATTGAGATGGCGCGGCTGATCGCGCGCTCCGCCGCCGAGGTGCAGAAAGCTCTCCTGTTGTTGAAGTCGCGCAGGGACCGCGACGCGCTGCGCGCCCGCCTGACCGAGATCAACAGCCTGGAGAACGACGGCGACGCGGTGTATCGTGAGGCGCTGCAGGCGCTCTTCCGCCAGCCCGATCCCGTGCGGATGATCAAGTGGAAGCAGGTCTACGATCACCTGGAGCGGGCGATTGACAACTGTGAGAACGTGGCCGACGTGCTCTATGGGGTGCTGCTGAAAAATGCCTGATCCGCACTTCGCCCCAACCCTCGCCGCCGCTGCCGCCGGCTCCGGTCGCGGCGCCAGCCTGGCGTTCCTGATCGCCACGATCCTGATCGCGCTGATGTTCGACTTCACCAACGGCTTCCACGACACCGCGAACGCGGTGGCGACCAGCATCTCCACGCGCGTGCTGCCGGCGCGCTTCGCCATCGTGATGGCCGCCTGCCTGAACTTTTTGGGTGCGTTCATCAGCACACAGGTCGCCAAGACGGTCGGCACGGACGTGGCGCAGCGTGACGCGCTTACGCCGATCGCGGTAATGGCGGCGCTGCTGGCGGCGATTGGCTGGAACCTGCTGACGTGGTACTACGGCCTGCCCAGCAGCTCGTCGCACGCGCTGATCGGTGGGCTGGTGGGCGCGGCGGTGGTGCAGTCGCCGCTGCGCTTCGGTGCGCTCAAGGGCCAGGGCATCTTCACCATCGTACTCTCGCTGATCCTCTCGCCGATCATCGGCTTCGTGGTGGCCTACGTGATCGGCACGGGGCTGGTCTGGATCTTCCGCCGCTTCAAGCCGTCCGACGTGACGGAGATCACGAGCTGGCTGCAGCGCATCTCGGCCGCTTTCGTCGCGTTTAGTCACGGCTCGAACGACGCACAGAAGACGATGGGCGTGATCACGGCGGCGATCCTGACGTACGAAGGCGCGGCGGTCGGAGGCAACTTCCACGTGCCAATCTGGGTGATCATCGCCAGCGCCACCTCGATGGGTCTGGGTACCAGCTTCGGCGGCTGGCGCATCATCCGCACGTTGGGCATGCGCACGGTGAAGCTGCGCCCACTGGATGGCTTCGCGGCGGAGACCGCGGCGGGCACGGTGATCTTCACGGCGAGCCAGCTCGGCCTGCCGGTCAGCACGACGCACGTGATCGCCGGCTCGGTGATGGGTGTGGGCGCGCGACAGCGCCTCTCGGCGGTGCGTTGGGGCGTGGCGGGCAATATGGTGACAGCCTGGATCTTCACGGGGCCGATCACGGCTATCCTGGCGGCGATCCTCTGCGCGCTGTTCCTGGGCATCGGTCTATAGTCGCTAGGTCGCTCCGACTGTACAAGCAGCGAGAAGCCCCGCAACGCTCGATCTGGAGCGGGAATGCGGGGCTTCGTCTCCCGTGCGGTATCTATGCGGCCCGACAGCCTCAGCGCTCGTCGTCGCCGATCTTGGCATGGCCGTGCTTCTGGCCGTCATAGCTGAAGCGCACCCGTGTGCCTTCCATCATCGTCTCCAGGTGGACGGGGCGCGACCAGATGTGGTGGATGTACTCCAGCGTCCTCTGCGCGTAGGGGATGTCCAGCTCCTGGCCCTCGAACTGGTGGCGCAGGCACAGTTCGGTGTTGCCGTTGAAGTCGGCGTCCACGATGGTGATGTAGGGATAGTTGAAGTTGGTCATGCTGGCGACGATGCCATCGCGCACCTTCTCCCAGTTCTTCTCGACGATGACCCACTCGTCGCCCTCTTTGCGATAGAGGTAGAGGTCCAGATCCTCGATGAGATCCTTGGTGAGGTAGTTGCGCAGGGCGGAGACATCACTCTCGGTCTCGCGCACCTCGAGAATCTTCTGGCGGCCCATGCCAGGCTGACGGCCGAGCTTGACCCGCTCCTCCTCGGTTGGGTTGTCCCAGCGGCGCTCGATGTCTTCCAGCAGCTTGTAGCCCAGGTGATACGGGTTGATGCGCATGCGGTTGGGCGCGAGCACGCCGGCGTGCATCTGGGCGAAGGCGGTGAACTCGCCGTCCGTCAGGTCCATCTCGCGCATGATGCGCGAATGCCACAGGCTAGCCCACCCCTCATTGAGTATTTTTGTTTGCATTTGCGGGACGAAGTAGAGCATCTCCTCGCGCACGATCAGCAGGATGTCGCGCTGCCACTCCTCCAGGTTGGGCGCGTGTTGCGCCATGAAGAGCAAGAGGTCTTTCTCCGGCTCCGCTGGGAAGCGGCGGCGCTTGCGGGCGCGCTCACGCTCGCGCTGCTCCTCGGCGGCTCTGCGAGCGTCGCGGTCGGCCAGGTTCCACAGGTCGTCGTACGCCGACTCGCGCGGCCCCTTGCGCTTGTCCTTCTCGCCCGCGTCACGCTCCGCCGCGCGCTTGATGTGAACGTTGGGGTCAATGTGTTCCTCGATTGCCAGCACGGCGTCTAGGAAGCGCTCCACCTGCGCTGTGCCGTGGTCGTACTCGTACTGGCGGATGCGGTCGGCGTTGACGCTGACCTTGTCGATCATGTTGGCGCCGGTGTGCTTGAAGTAGGTGTTGTGCTTGAAGAAGTCGGTGTGGCCGAGCACGTGCGCGACCACCACCTTGTTCTGCAGCAGATCGTTCTGCTCCATCAGGAAGGCATAGGAAGGGTTGGTGTTGACCACCAGCTCGTAGATCTTGCTGAGGCCGTAGTCGTACTCCGTCTTCATGCGGTAGTACGCCTTGCCGCGCGACCAATGGCTGAAGCGGCCAGGCAGGCCATAGGAGCCGAACTCGTACATGATGGTGGCGGGGACAAGCTCGAAGTTGGTCGGGTAGGGGTCCAGCCCAGCGCGGCGGGCGATCTCCCAGATGAGCTCGACGGCCTTCTCCAGCTCCGCGAGGTACGTCTGATCGGGGGTCAGGTCGGTCATGGGGCAAGCCTCCTGGAGCTGATCGGCGGCGCCTGGCTGGGCGTTTGGACTGGCGTGTAGCAGGCTGCGGCTAGGGCTGGGCCGGCACGGGATCGCGCGTGGCGAAGAAGCGGCGCAGCGCCGGATAGACCTCGGACTTGTCGGAGATCGTGACGGCGATGAACTTCTTGTCCTGAATCTTGTTGAAGGCGGACATCAGCGTGCTGGGCGAGCGGTAATGCCCCTCGCGGATCTCGCCGTAGCCGAAGATGTTGCAGACCTCCATCAGCTTCTGCACCAGCCCGACGCAGCGCTCGTTATCCCAGGGCAGGTTGTCGCCGTCGGAGAAGTGGAACGGGTAGATGTTCCAGTCGTCGGGGTTGTAGCGTTCGGCGATGATCCGCAGCGCCAGCTCGTAGGCGGATGAGACCTGCGTGCCGCCGCTTTCGCCGTGGGTGAAGAACTCTTCCTCCGTCACCTCCTTGGCCTCGGTATGGTGACTGATGAAGACGATCTTGACGTTGTTGTATTTGGTGCGCAGGAAGCGCACCATCCAGAAGTAGAAGCTGCGGGCGATGTACTTCTCGAACTCGCCCATGCTCCCGCTCACATCCATACACGCGATGACAACAGCATTCGACTGGTACTTGATCGTCGGCTCCCAGACCTTGAAGCGCAGGTCCTGTTTCTTGATATCGCCGAAGTGGGCGTCGCCTTTGGCGGCGTTGCGCTTGATGTTCTCCATGATGGTGCGCCGCTTGTCCAGGTTCGCCAGCGGGCCGACCTTGCGCACATCGGTGAAGCGGACGGCCTCGCTCTCCATCTCGGCCATCTTCTTCTCTTCGAGGAAGGGCAGCCCCAGGTCTTCGAAGATCATCGCCGCCAGCTCGTCCAGCGTGACGTCGGCCTCGTAGTAGTCCACGCCGGGTTCTTCGCCCGCCTGGCCGCGCTTGCCGCGTCCCTGGCGCGGCTCGGCCGCGATCACGTCGCCGATCTTGCTGTCGCCGTCGCCTTCGCCGGAGTGCTGCTGGCGGCCGGGGTCATAGCGGAAGCGGTACTCCTCGAGCGAGCGGATGGGGACTTTGATGATCTTCTTGCCGTCGGAGAGGATGATGCTCTCCTCGCTGACGATGTCGGCCAGGTTCTTCTTGATCGCCTCGCGGATCTTCTGCTTGTGGCGCTCCTGGTCCACGGCGCCTTTGCGGTGGAGTGACCAGTCGTGCTGTGAGACGGTGGATGTGGAGATGGGCATCTCTGGAACCTCCCGCGCCCCGGTGCGATGCGGTGGGAACGCGCGAACGGTGCGGCGGGCGATGTCGCTTCCATCTAACGATCCAACGGTGAGATGCTGGATGGGAACGACGCCGCCCGTGCCGCGCGCGGATGCGCCTAGCGATTGAGCAGCGAGCCAACGTACTTGAGCAGCTCGTTGGCGCAGACCGGGCAGTAGCCGTGGTCCTGGATGAGGCGGTTGACCACCTCGTTCGACTTCTTGAGCTGCTCGGCGTCGGGCGTCTTGCTCGATGTGGTGATCTTGACCACGTCGCGCAGGTCGGCGAAGAGCTTCTTCTCGATCGCTTCCTTCAGGCGCTCGTGACTGGTGTATTGGAAGGTCTGGCCGCGGCGGGCCAGCGACGAGATGCGGATCAGAATCTCCTCGCGGAACGGCTTCTTGGCGTTCTCGGTGATGCCGATCTGCTCCTCGATGGAGCGCATGAGCTGCTCGTCCGGGTCCATGTCCTCTTCGGTGATGGGGTCGCGCAGCTTGGTCTTGTTGCAATAGGCCTCGACGTTGTCGAGATAGTTGTTCAGCAGGGTGCGCGCCGACTCCTCGAAGGAGTAGACGAAGGCGCGCTGCACCTCTTTGCGCGCGTACTCGTCGTACTCTTTGCGCGCCTCGCTGATGAAGTTCAGGTAGTGCTCGCGCTCGTCGCGGGTGATGCCGGTGTGCTGATCCAGGCCGTCGCGCAGCGCGCGCAGGGCGTCAATCGGGTTGATGCAGGTGACGTGCTCGCGCACCAGCGCCGAGGAGAGGCGGTTGATCACGTAGCGCGGCGAGATGCCGTCCATGCCTTCGCGGATGGCCTCCTCCTGCAGCTCCTTGATGTCCTTCTGCTTGAACTCCTCCTGGTCCTCGCCGTCGTAGAGCTTGAGCTTCTTCATCAGGCTCATGCCCGCCTTCTTGGATGGCTCCAGGCGCGTGAGCACGGCGAAGGTGCTGGCGATGCGTAGCGTGTGCGGCGCGATATGCACGTCTTTGAGCGCGCTCTGGCCGAGCAGCTTCTCGTAGATCTTCACCTCGTCGGAGACGCGCAGGTTGTAGGGGACTTTGACGAGGATGATGCGGTCTTGCAGCGCCTCGGACTTGCGATTGCCGACGAACGCCTGGTACTCGTTCTCGTTGGTGTGGCTGACCACTACCTCGTCGGCGTAGATCATCGAGAAGCGGCCGGTCTTGATGTTCTGCTCCTGCGAGAGCGTGAGCAGGACGTAGAGGAACTTCTCGTCGCAGTTGTGGTTGACAAAGCCGTTGGCGATGTAGGTGTTCGATCCCGGCACGTTGAAGTCCCAGCAGTCGGCCTCGCCATCCTCGATGGCGACCACCTGATCGTAGAACTGGGACGGATTGAGCAGCGCGCTCAGTCCGGGCGGCGGCTCAACCCACCCATCCAGCTTGCCGAGGATGGCGGATGCCATCGCGCGCGTGCAGGTGTTCGTCTCTGTGCGCAGGGCATGCAGGTTGACATAGTCGCCGCCGAGAATCTGGTGCGCCCCCGCGCGCGCGCGATAGCCCGCACCGCCGACCACCTGCGCCCGCGCGATCACGACGTGTTGCAGCTCGTCCGAGATCGCCTGCCAGTAGCCCGCGGTGTGCGGGATGACGTCCGCGCGCCCGCTACGCTCACCACTGATCGAGTGCTGGACGCGATAGCGCTCGTAGGCGAGGCGCTTGCGCATGGGAAGGATGCGCATCTGCTCGGCGAGCCTGTCGGCCTCCGCGCCAGCGACCGCGATGTTCCAGTAATTCCTGTACTCCGCGTCAGCCGAGGCGCGGTTGCGGAACATGGTGCGGCGGCTGACGATGCCGAGGTTGAGCAAGACGATCTGCATCTGCTCAGACAGCCGCTCGGAAGCCGTCGTCCAGGAGAGGCGGCCGCGCAGGTTGACCGTGCCGTCGCCGGCGAAGTAGCCCGCCAGGAACTCCAGCATGCACTCGCGCGACGACTGGAGCACCGACCAAGGAATCTCCTTGTTGTAGGCTCCAGCCTTATAGCCGAGATGGTGGAGATAATTGCGTAGGCTTCCGTGGTGAAGATTCACTCTCTGCGGATAGGTGCGCAGATATGCTGCGCAACCGAACAACTCTTCGCAGAGTTGGCAATAATCGGCGCGAATCTCCTCCTCGCTGTTGGCAAATCCGATTCTGCCGGATGTAGTGGTATCTCCCTCTGCCACAAGGTAGCCTATCCACCGGGCAAGCTCTGGCGTCATGCGGTCAGGGAAACGTACCGGCTGTGAGGCCAATCGCTCGGGTTGCCACTCGATCCGAATATCCCGGCCCCAAAGGTTCTGCCCCTTTTGGAGCGTAACCCAGTCGCCCACCTTCAATTCATCGTGCCGCCGCCAGATGAGCGTGCCCGTATCGTCCACTGTCAGCACGCGGTGCTCGTGCGTACCCTCCAAGAAGTAGCCACGCCGTGTCGTCACACGCTTGGTTGGATTGACACCAGCGTGGTAGAGATGCGCTGCCGACTCGACGCCGGTTTCGGTGGCGAGTTGCACATCCACCGGCCGCGACTCGCCCACCGGATGATCGGGTGCGGCAAACGAGTCAATCCGCCGGATTCCAAGCGGTGTGAATATAAAATCACCGCCCGCCTGGCACTTTAGAATCTCGATAAATTCCATCAGCCCTCGGTTGGCGATGTTCAACTCGCCGTCGAAGCGATAGGCGCGCGGGTCGCTCTCGGAGCCGTATTCGCCGATGGTCGAGAGGTCAATGCTGCCGACCAGCTCGGCGACATCCTGGGTCTTGGGGTCCGAGGGGGTGAAGGTGCCGACGCCGGTGCGGTATTTCTCGCTGAACGCCATGCGCCGCACGGGCACGTCCTCGATCTTGCCGTTGTACTTGTTGTCCAGCAGCCAGCGGCACTGCGGGCAGAGCTCGCCCTCGATGTAGAGGCCGAACTCCTTCTCGACGTCCGCGCGCAGGTCGGGCGGGATGAGGTGCAGCGGCTCCTCGTGCATCGGGCATTCTTTGATGGCGTAGACGGCGCCGACATCCGCGCGGGTGTAGGTCTCCAGCCCGTGCTTGAGCAGGCTGACGATGGTGGATTTGCCGCCGCCGACGGGGCCCATCAGCAGCAGGATGCGCTTGCGCACTTCGAGCCGCTGCGCCGCGGAGTGGAAGTACTCGACGATCTGCTGCAGCGCCTTCTCGATGCCGAAGATCTCATTGGCAAAGAACAGATACCGCGGCTCGCCCAGCCGGGTCGGCTCCGTGCCGGCCGCCATGATCATGTTGTAGATGCGCTCGTGCGAGAGCTGCGCCACGGTCGGTTGGCGTGTCGCAATCTCGAAATACTGGGCGAAGGTCCCCTCCCACGCCAGCGCTTTCTCACGTTCCCGGAACTCTTCGAGCCGCTTGACCAGGTCCATTGCTACTCTCTCTTCCCGACATGCCGTGCCGCTGCCTGTTCTGCTCTCGGCGTGTCTGCCGTGGAACCCTCTGCCGCGCGGTTCCGTGGACGCGCCTCCCCATTCACCGCCCGTGCCGCCCGCCAGATCGCCGCATCCGCTGCGCGCCTCGACGAGCGAGCGTGCCGGAGCATCCGTCTGCTCCGAAGAACGATTCCAGCGCAACCGTTCGTGATCGGTAGCGCCACATGGCTTCAGCGCCGTGCGGCGGCCGGCCGCCGGACCGAACAGCGATCAAAGGGCGGCGCGGCGGGACATGAGCGGGAGGATGCAGCCGGCGGGCCATATCTATCAGGCGTGCGCCGCGCGGGAGGGATGCGGGGCAGCTCATACGCGTGAAGACTTGGGGCGCGCTCATCCGCGAGCGCGGGACGGCTTGCTGACTCCCCTACTCGATGGTTACCTACAGAAACCGGGCACTCGCGTTCACCGCGCCCCATGGATGCTATGGAGCGGGCGCCAAGCGCGGCGCTCGGCGGGGAGGATAGGACGTGGGCTCGCAGATATCAGACGTGTCGCGGTCGCCTGCGAGCGGACGCTGCCCTCCGCCAGCCTGGCGGAGTGACGTCGGGAACGCGAGCGGGATGGTGTTTGGAGCGGTCATTGCCCCGGCCGCCTATCTCGCCGTGCTGCCCGGTGCTTGCTACGATGTCACGATGCATCCGGCCACACGGCCGGCTGCCCCAGCGAGCGCGAACGTCAGCGTCGCGCCCAGATCCGCCTGTCTTGATGACTGTAAAACGGTTGAGATCGGCGACGGTATCTCTGTACCGTATGATCCTCACGAACGCTGTCCGCTGGGTATGAATCTATTTCGCACGTTGCGTGCCAGTTTCAATCCTCAGCCGGCCAGGAAGCTGGCTGCACCGTCTCAGGAGCCGCCGACAGGAACCTGCGACAGAGGCCGGCAATGGCTCGGCGCTCGCGTACCCAGCTCGCGTACCCAGCTCGCGTACCCAAAGGCTATCACACGCGCGGCAGAGGTGCAAGCGTTCCAGCGCCGCGACGGCGCGGGATGACGAATGGGCTACTCGACGTAAGGCGGATGTCTGACGTCACTGTATCACCGCATCCAGCGGGAAGCCGCGCTCCGCCGCCACGCGGCCGATCTGGCGCAAGTGATCCAGGTCGTGGATGATGGCAAGCATCACCCAGCCGCGCAGGCTCAGGTCGCCGAAGAAGGTCGAGTCGCGCACGGCCTCCAGGTCGGCGTCCGGCGGCAGCGCCGCGATGGCATCGAGCATGGCGCGTGTGGCGGCGGCCAGGCTCGCCGACAGCTCGGCCTTCGGCACATCCTGCCGCGCCTGATCGCCCAGGCCGCGTGGCATCGTCTCGAAGCGCTCGCGCCGGCCGACCAGCCGGCCCATGTGCAGCAGATACCAGTTCTCCGTCACGATCAGATGGCTGATCGCCTCGGTCGCCGACCAGCGATCCTCACCCTCGGCCGCTGTGCCGTTTTCGGCGGCGCGCGGGCGGGCGAGGAGCTGCTCCTGGCTCCAGCCGTCCACGATGGCTTGCAGGCGGCCGCGCGTGAGGCGCAGCCCCGCCGCCAGCTCGGCCAGTGTGGAGCGGCGCCCCTCGGCCTCCGGTGTGCTTTCGCCGCGCGCGACACGCATACCCGCCTGGGTCAGCGCCTCTATCGTCACGTCCGCCATGGCCCGCTCCTCTCGTCGTTGCCCTCGGCTCGCATCCGGCCCGGCTCTGCCGCCGCGAGCGATGGTACAATATGCACTGGATGCGGCCCGGCGATGCGGGCCAACACCCGCACAGGGATGGTACGTCGTTCAGGAGAGATTATGCTGGAGCAACTGCGCGGCCGCAACCTGGCGCACGTCGGCTGCACGCTTGGCCTCACCGCTGGACTGGTGCTTGGGCTGCTGCTCGCGCTCGCCGCCATCGCGGTGACAGGGGCCGACGCAAGCCTGGCCGCGCTCGTCTGGCTGGGTGTCACGTTTGGGCTGGGCGCCCTCGGCTATTTCCTCGGCGGCCGCTCCCCCCGCCGCGCCGGTGAAGACGTTCCCCTCAGATAGCCCCGCTGGCTGGACGGGCCACCTCATTGGCGCTGGCGCGACTTGTTGCGCACGGCAAAGTTGACTGGGATGGTCACCATTGCCGTTTTTGCCGCTTTTTGGCCACATGTCAGGGGTATCCTCCTCCCAAACGCTGAATTCAAGCGGCTTTATGCGGTCCGGCAACTTGACATTCCGCGTTATGGGTGGCAAAAACGGCAAGAAACGGCAACGATCTGGCAAGAAATGGCGCGGTGAGTGGCAAAAGCGGCAACGTTTGGCGGGATTGCCACCCTATCTACGTCACCAAACACGTGATTGCGCAGGTGGGCATAGGTGTGGATGGCGGTGTTCAGCACGGTATGTGGTTGGTAAGGTGCCAGCGGCGCGGAGGTGGCGTCGCAATGATAGAACCAATTTACCACAAGATAGGAGACGTGTCAACTGACGACGTGTCAACTGACGACGTGTCAAAGGTGGAGGGCGGGGTAGTGAGTGCGATCGTCCGTGATCTCGCCTGCGTTGGGATAGCAGGATGCCGCCCAACTCGCGCGCCCGGCGGTTCGTATTGCCCGGTGAGGGGATTCACCCACAGGCATGTATCTCCGCAGAAACGAAAGAGGAGTTATTTCATGGATCCGCGGCAGCAACAGCAACTTCCCTATCAGCAGCAGCCGGGACAGCCGATGCCCTTCGACCACTCGCAGGTCACCAGCGCCTTTGAGCTGCCGGGCCGCAGCATCGTGGCGAACTATGGCCTGGTGCGCGGCATCATCGTGCGCTCGCGTAGCGTCGTCGGGCAGATCGGCGCTTCGTTCCAGACGATCTTCGGCGGCAATATCTCGATCTACACGGAGCTGTGCGAGCAGGCACGCCGTGAGGCCTACGAGATCATGATCCAGCACGCGGCGCAGCTCGGCGCCAATGGCGTGATCGGCGTGCGCTACGACGCCACCGAGATCACCGCCGGTGTGACCGAGGTGCTCTGCTACGGCACAGCCGTCACCGTCGTACACGCGCAGCCGGGCCAGCAGGCGCAACAGGCGCGTCCCGTGCAGTATCCGCCGCAGTACCCCGCGCAGTAGGCGGGAATCCATTCCCGCCACCTTCTGCCGCGGGATTTAACCGAGGCGTGGCAGAATTCGTCACCGCATCCTACGCGCGCTGCCCTCTCTCAACTGGGCATAGATGGAAGCGACCGCTGGTGGGACGCTCTTGGCGGCATCCATAGCGAACTACGACCACGCCTCACGCGGGGTCCAGGGCAGTCTTCCGCGCTAGACGTTATCCCAGCGGCAGAGAAATGACGGGGAGGATACGCTCAGGATCACTGCTGGAAAGAGGTGGTCGAATGCTGGTCCTCCCGATCGCTATCATGGCACTGCTCGTGCCCTTCGCGTCCGGCCGCGACCTGGACCCCGCTCACGATCCCACGCGGGTACGGCGAACGCGAGCGGCCGATCGAGGTGCTGTCGCAGACGGCGGTCTGCTATTCCACCGGCGTTCCGCCCGTCCCCATCCGCTGGGTGCTCATCTGTGATCCGCTCCGTGATCCGCGCGGCCGCTTTGCCACCCACGCGCTGCTCCGCACTGATGTCGCGGTCGATCTCCAACAGGAGAAGGGGGCGGGAGCGAGGACCGCTAACGATAGCTGTAATCGCGCCAGTCCGGGTGCGCCGGCCAGTTGGGGTACGTGGTGTTGTAGCGCTTGGGCACGCGCAGGATGGGCCGCAGCAGCAGCGCAATCACGAAGCCGGCCACGAAGCCGCCGATGTGCGCGAAGTAGGCGATGCCGCCATCCGCGGAGAGCGCGCCCTGGTTCAGGCTGGCGAGGCCGCTGAGGAGCTGGAGCACGAACCACAGGCCGATCACGATCACCGCCGAGAGGCGCGCGAAGGTGATGAAAAAGCCGAGCCAGACCAGCGTGCGCACGCGCGCGCCGGGATAGAACACCAGATACGCGCCCAACACACCGGCGATGGCCCCGCTGGCGCCAAGGTTTGGCACGGTGGAGTCGGGGCCGACGGCGATCTGGGCGGCGGAGGCGACGAGGCCGCAGAACAGGTAAAAGATGAGATAGCCGACATGGCCGAGCCGGTCCTCGACGTTATCGCCGAAGATCCAGAGATACAGCATATTGCCGCCAATGTGCAGCAGGTTCGCGTGCAGGAACATCGCCGTGAAGAGCGTCACGTAGACAGGCGTGGGCTGCGTGATGGGGCACTCGGTGAAGGTGGCGGGCGTGCCGGTGACGATGGCATGCGGCACGACCGAGAATGCGGCCTGGAAGCAGGGGCCGTTGGCGATCTCGGCGACGAACACGGCGATGTTGGCCGCGATCAGCAGATAGTTGACGAACGGGAAGCGCCGCCTGGGTCCGGGGTCGTCGCCGATGGGGAGCATGGCCGTCTCTCCTTTGTGGGGTGGCGGTAGAGTCAGGGTAGGATCAGCCGAAATACAGCTTGGCCGCCGCGTCCATGAGCTGCGCGCTGAGCGCGGGCGCAACACCATAATAGCGCGCCGCCGCGCCCACCAGGCGTATCAGCTCGCCGGCATGGCAGGCGCGTGGCACCCGTCCGCCCATGCCATACCAGCGCTCGCGCAGATGCTCGAAGCCGGACTGACTGTACTCGATCCCCCCGCGCTGGCAGGCGCGGTGGAAGATCTCGCGGAAGTGCTCTTCGGTCGGGTCGGGGATCAGAATCTTGCACGGCAGGCGACGCAGCACGATCTCAGCCAACATCTCATCCGGCGGCTGCGAGGTGGCAAAGATCAGCAGCGACGTGAACGGCATGGGGATCTGGCGGCCGTGGAGGGTGGTAACGCTATCCACACCGCTGGCGAGCGGCTCCAGCAGCCGATTGAGCAGGTCGTCCACACGATCCCGCTGGCCGCCCAGGTCGTCAATCAGCAGTACGCCGCCGGCGGCTTTGAGCTGGATAGGGCAATCGTAGTAGCGCTGATCGCTATTGAAATGCAGGTCAAGCTGATCGAGCCGCAGCTCGATACCCGCGCGCACGAACGGCGTGGCGCAATACACCCAGCGCTCATCCATGCGTGGAGCGCCCGACGAGTTCTCCAGCGGCAGCGGGTGATGGATGCCGGCGTCGAACACGCGTACGACGTAGCCGTCAATCTCGATGGCGTAGGGGATGAGCACACCGCCGGGATACATGTGCGCGACGGCGGTAGCGGCCGCCGTCTTGCCGTTGCCAGGGTGGCCGTAGAAGAAGAGCGGGCCGCCGCTCTCCAGCGCGGCGCCGATGCTGTCCACCGTTTCGTCCGGCAGCACAAGATGCGCCATACGCCGCCACACTTCGGACCGCTTGACGGAGCGCGCGGCCATCGCCTGGTGGCGCATCATGCGCTCGTACGCATTGAGCGAGACGGGCGCGGGGCCGACGTAGCCGCTGCGCTCGCGGGCGGCGCGGTCGAGCTGCGTCCCGCGCTCCGTTGGGCGCAGGCGGATACCGGCGGCGCCGACGAGCGTGGGGTTGGCCACGGCAGCCACATGCTCCACCAACCCGTCGCGGCGCAGCGCGCTGATCGCCTCCTCCACGATGCCGGCCAGGGGCAGGCGCAATCGCTCCGCCAGCTCGCCACCGGAGATAGAGCCGGCGCTGACCACATGCTTGAGCGCTAGCTCCGCGAGCGTCTCCAGCTCTAGCCCGCTCTCGGCCAGGGTCGTCGGCCGGGCGGGGAGCGCAACGGGGAGCGGCTGCGCGCCCGCGGAATCGGCCGGGGAGCTGTGCGCGTAGAGCGGCGTCTGGCGCGTCGCGACCGGCGGCGGGCCGGCGACACGCGCCACCGCCTCATGCGACGGCTCCAGCGGCGCCGTCTGCGCCAGCGACAGGTCGTCCGCGCGCGGCATGCCGCTCTGCTCGCGCAGGTAATGTCCATCGGCCATGCTGCTGCTCCTCCGGCAATCGCGCCGGCCACCACCCACAGCCACGACGCTTGAATTGATGAGGGGTGTTGGGCGCGTTCGCGCGCGCCAACCCGTTCGCCGGCCATTCGTGGCCGCGAGCCGTTCGCGTATCTCGCGGCGAATGGCCTCGCGCGTTGACACCCTCCCTCAGTCCACATATACTAACGCAGAGGACGGCCGATGAGAACCGGGCATGCTCGCATGCGAGGCCAGGTCACCTATTCTATCAGCGTCAGGCGCATGTGCGCCGCCGGCCGGTCCCGTTCACGGAAGCAGGAAAAAGTGGCATGAGC
>JAICVS010000166.1 GCA_025935195.1 Ktedonobacterales bacterium | reverse complement strand
TCGCCGCCAGCGCCCCCGCCAGCGAGCTGCGCCAGTTGATCGTCACGCCCACCACCAGCACGATCGTGAACGCCTCGACGAACTCCACCGTGGAGGCCAGGAACGCCGCCACCACGACGGCCAACACCTGTCCGCTCATGAGACCATTCCTCAATCATTCCTCGCCGGATTCGCGGCACAGCGCCACCCCGGCGCCCGCCGCGCCTAACACTTCCCGGATTGTACCATGCCGCTTCCGCCCCGCCCGCTCCCCAACCCCGCGTTGCGCCGGATATAGGGGCGAGGCATGCCTCGCCCGCGCGCCCAGGGTGACACGCCCACATGGTAGAGTGCGCCGAAGCAAGGTCGAGCGCGGCGCGCAGCCGGGAGATAAAGCCATGATGGTCGCCGAGAAATACGTCCAGCAGCGCGAGGGCAACTGGTACGTCGGCTCCAGCCGTGTCGCGTCGAGGTCTACAGCGTCATCGCCGTGTGGCAGCGCGGCTGCACTCCCGAACAGGTTCAGCGGAGCTTCCCCAGTCTGCCGCTTGTCGCCGTATACGCCACTATCGCTACTACCTGGAGCACCAGGCCGAAATGGACGCTTTCTTCCGCGAGGTAGATGCGCTGGGGGAGAAGCTCCGCGCCGAGGCTGAGGCGGCCAATCCCAAATTCTATGCCAGGATGCGCGAGCGGTTCGCGCGCTACCATGCCGCGCATCCAGAGATTGCGAAGAACCATATCGGCAACGACGAATATGATCCGCCGAATGGCCCGACTTTATGAGCGCATCTGATAGAAAGAGTCCGCCGCATGCCGCTGGGCTCTTTCTATCAGGTAAGGCCGCTCCTTCCGCGATCACCTTGTGGCAGAAGAAAATATATTCGATAATGTGAACAGAGTCGTCGTCCTGGCTCGCGCCGGCAACCCCGCCAGTCACACGCCATCTAGCACGATTTTCTTCGTCTCTCGTCCTCTATCACCCCCGCTCGCCGCACTGTCCCCTTCCCTCGCAGGGAAGGGGTTAGGTTCTCCGAGGCCACCATGTCACCCAAATCACCCCAAACGGCAATCCCCCCTTGCCATTTCTTGCCGCTGTCGCCACCCATAATCCAAAATGTCAAGTGGCAGATCTCGGCAAATCCCCTTGAATTCAGCTTTCTCTCCGATCAAGGTCGCAAACACCATCAAAAAACGGCAAAAATGGCAATGTTCACCATCCCAGTCAACTTTCCCTATCTCCTCCTCTGTCCGCTCATCTCCCCTCTGCGACCTCTGCGACCTCTGCGACCTCTGCGATTCCATCCCTCTCCTCCCTCTGCCTTCATGCCCCTCTGTGTTCCTCTGCGGTGGTTCTCGTCTGTGGTCGTTCTCGCCATCCGCGGCTGGTTGCGCCCACCGCCGTCCCGCCGATATAATGGCCTGGATATACCGCGCGCAATCCGCCACCGAGCGGCTGCTGTCAGAGCGGCTCTGGAGAGGAAACCGAGGAAGTCAACGATGACGACGAACGTTACCGCCCCCGCGCCGGGCACCGCCGCCCGCACGCTGGACCCCATCGCCCTCTACCGCACCATGATCACCGCCCGCACCCTCAACGACGTGCTCAAGGCGCGCAAGACCCAGGGCCGCTTCCCCTTCTACATCGGCTGCGCCGGCCACGAATCCGTCGCCGCCCTCGTCGCCGCCCTCGACGACGACGACTGGCTCTCCTTCTACTACCGCGACCTCGCCGGCTGGCTCCAGCGCACTGGCGACATCCACGCCGTCCTGCGTGCCGCCTACTCCCGCACCACCGACCCCATGAGCAGCGGCCGCAACATGCCCTCCCACTACAGCAGCCGCGCCCACCACATCCTGCCCACCTTCAGCGAAGTCGCCGGCCTCGCCCCCTTCGCTGGCGGCGTCGGCTGGGCCTTCGGGCGTGACGGCAGCCGCCGCATCATCGCCTTCTCCACCGGCGATGGCGGCGCCGCCACCAACGACTTCAACGTCCTGCTGCGCCAGGCCACCGTCCACAAGCTGCCCGTGCTCATCACCGTCTGGAACAACTCCTGGGCCATCATGACCCCGCGCCAGCAGCAGTGGGCCGGCGACCTCACCGCCCAGGTCCGTGCCATGGACGCCGTCGCCGTGGACGTGGACGGCGCCAACCCCTTCGAGGTCTTCGAGACCGCCGCCCGCCTCACCGAGCGCCTGCGCACCGGCGACGGCCCCGCCTTCATGCACGTCCACTGCGGTCTGCTCGACCCCCACTCCAGCAGCACCGACATCCGCCGCTACCGCACCCGCGAAGAGATCGAAGAAACCGCCCGCACCAAAGACCCCGTCAAGAACATGGGCCAGCTGCTCGTCGAGCGCGGCCTGATCGAAGAGGCCGACATCGAGCGCATGCGCGACGAGGCCAAAGCCGCGATTGACGCCGCCGAAGAACAGGTGCTCGCCGAGCCGCAAGTACCCGCCGACCGCGTCACCCAGAAGGTGATCGATCTGCCCCCCGCCGCCTCCCCGCCGCCGACCAACGCAGGCGACGGCGCCACCGCCCGGCCCATGCCCATGATCGAGGCCATCAACGACGCGCTCGTCGAAATCGTCCGCCGCGACCCCGGCTTCTTCGTCTTCGGCCAGGATGTCGGCAGCGCCACCGGCGGCGTCTTCAACGCCACCCAGCGCCTCGTCAAAGAGTTCCCCGGCGCCGCCATCAGCTCCGCCCTCAACGAGCAGCTCATCGCCGGCATCTCCGCCGGTTGCTCCATGGCCGACGGCCGCGCCCGCTGCGGCGAAGTCCAGTTCGTGGACTACCACCAGTCCGCCACCCAGACCATCCGCCTCGCCGCCCGCATCCACTACCAATCCTTCGGCGACTGGAACTGCCCCATGCTGCTGCGCATGAAGGCCGGCTCCGGCGGCGGCGGCCCCATCTCAGACTCCGGCTCCGGCGGCGGCGCCTTCGGCCACTCCAACTCCGGCGAACCCTGGTTCACCAGCGTCCCCGGCCTAATCACCATCTGCCCCTCCAACCCCTACGACGCCAAGGGCCTGCTGATCGCGTCCTCGCAGACCCGCTCACCCGTCGTCTTCCTGGAGCACGGCCGCCTCTACCGCGCCGACATCCCCCGCATCCACAAAGGCGGCGACGCCATCGCCCCGCTCGCCCAGCTCTGGAACGTCCCCGCGGGCTATTACACCGAGCCAGTCGGCAAAGCGCGCACCATCCGCATCGGCGCCGGCGCCCCCCTCGCCACCATCGTCAGTTGGGGCACCATGCTGCTCGAATCCGCCATCGCCGCCGCCCGCTTCACCGAAACTAACGGCGGCGCGGTAGACGTGATTGACCTGCGCACGCTGATGCCCTTCGACGAAGAGGCCATCCGCCAATCCGTGCTGGCCACCAACCGCGCCATCGTCGTCACCGAGGAAGCGGACTTCACCAACTTCGGCCGCCACATCCACTCCTGGATCGCGGAGAACTGCTTCTGGCGCCTCGACAACGCGCCGCTGCTGATCTCCTCCGTCGCCGCCCCTCCCGCGCCCTACAACGCGCCCGAAGAGACGGCATTCTATCCCACCGCCGACGACGTGGTCACGGCGCTCGAACAGCTCGCCCGCGAGTAGCGGCGCATCGTATGCGCCCCGCATGCGCCCCATATGCGCCCCGGCGGCCTCGCGCGGATATCTGCTACCCGCGCACCTTCTCCGCCAGGTTGGTTAGCTCCCTGTCATAGATGCGCTTCAGCGCCCCCGGCGCGAAGGTGCGCTCGAAGAAGCCGCCGACGCCCTTCGCGCCGTCCCACTCCGTCACGATGCGCACCTGGCTGCGCCGCTCGCCCCCCGCCGGCTTCACCGTGAATGTCGTCACCGCCGACGAATCGAGGTCTTTCTCCTCCAGCACCCGCCCCCGCTCCGGCTCCGCGACGCGCATGCGGAACGGCCGCAGCCGCCCGCCCGCCGCCATCGTGAACGAGAGTACCGTGCCGGTGCCCACCCCGCCCTCCTCCACGACGAAGTCCTTGAAGTTCTCCGGCGGCAAGATGCTCTGGTGGCCGCCGGTATAGTCCGAGAGGATCGCGTACACGTCCTCCGGCTTGGCTTCAACCGTCCGCTCCGCCTCGATGTGAATGCGTCCCATATCCTTTGCGCCCCCAATTCGCTACCTATCGCTGTGTCATGTGAACCTGTGGGATCGCCACTCGGCGCCCCATGATCGATCCTACGCGCCGGCATCCAGTGGCAAGCACGGCATCAGATGCCACATAAAAGTACCGGGCGGCGAACGATTGGCACGCCTCATGCGTCCAGAAGGGCATGTGATCCCAGTCGCATGCACGGGGGGATGGGCGTATCGCGCCCGTTCCCCCTCATTTTGTGTCTGCCGCCGGAATGTGTCAGGTGAGTTTCCCCTATACTCTGGCGTAATCTCAAGTGGAACGTGATCGCTGCCATCGCCGGCCCCCATGCCCTCCGTCACCGCGCCCGCCGGCCGCTTAGCCGAGCTTGCGCGCGTCTGGTAGACTGGCCCCACACGATGGCGAGCGGTCTGGCATCGGGGCGGTTCGTTCTCGCCTTCAGCTCGTCCTCTCGTCCTCAAGGAGAAACGCGAATGATACGTGCGCACACACACCAGGCCCGTCGTCGGCGCCGCATGCTCACGGCGGGGCTGACCAGCCTCGCGGCCGCGCTCTCACTCGTGCTGTCCGCCTGCGGCACCAACAGCACCAACACGCTCGGCGGCAACACCGGCGGCGCCATCCCCACCTCCACCGTCACCTGCCCCACCAACGCCGCCAACTGGCATCTCGTCCAATCGAGCACGCTCACCGTCGCCAGCGACACCACCTACGCCCCGGCGGAATACCCCGATCCCACCAACGCCACCCACTTCATCGGCTACGACATGGACCTCATCCGCGAGGTCGCGCGGCGCATGTGCCTCCAGCCGAACATCGTCAAGGCGACCTTTGACGACATCATCCCGTCCATCACCACCGGCTCGCTTGGGCAGCAGCGCTACGACCTCTCTATCTCGTCGTTCACCATCAACGACCAGCGCCTCAAGAAAGTGGATATGATCCCGTACCTGACGGCGGGCGAGTCCATCCTCGTGCCCAAGGGCAACCCCAAGCACATCACCAAGTTCGAGGACATGTGCGGCAAGACCATCGCCGTGCAGAACGGCACCGTCGAGCTGGACGAGCTGAAGGACGCCAACGGCACTGGCACCAACGCCTCATCGCAGGCCCCCGTCTGTAAGACGGCTGGCAAGCCGATCACCATCGTCAGCAACGACGACCAGGGCCTCGTGGTGCAGCAGGTGCTCAACGGCCGCGCCGACGCCACCTACCAGGACGAGCCGGTGACGATCTACTACGTCTTCCTCAACAAGAACAAGCTGGAGAACGGTCCGCGCACGGTCGCACCCTCGCCGCAGGGCATCGTCGTACGCAAGGACAACAAGCCCCTCGAAGACGCCATCACCGCCGCCCTCTGTAGCATACAGAAGGACGGTACCTACAAGCGCATCCTCGAGTCATGGCAGGCCTCAGGCGAGGCGTTCCAGACGCCGAACTGCCCGGCGTAGACCGGCGCGAGCGCGGCTTGCCAGCGTACGCGCGGCATCAACGATGTCGTAGATGTCGTATACTGCGTGGTAAGCCTACAACAGGCGAGCGTCTACGGCGCTCAATGATAGAGAATGGCCGAGGAGATGACCCTCGGCCATTCCGGCGTCACAGCCATCGCGCGTTATGCCGCCCGCACCGCCCGGGACCATGGGCGAGGTCCGGAGGCGCCCACGCGGCCACAGAGGGAATCCAGGCCATGAACGCGGTCCTCCAGTTCTTCCTCAACCTCCTGCACGCGATCGTCCAGTTCTTTGTCAACATCGTGACCCTCAACGGCCAATTCGACTGGTCGCGGGTCGTAGATAACATCTTCGCGCGCATCATCATCGAAGGTGTCATCATCACCCTCATCCTTGCGGTGCTCTCCCAGCTCATCGGCTCCGTGATCGGCTTGCTGCTCTACTTCGCCCGGCGGTCGGACCTCGCCATCTTGCGCCGTTTCGTCGGTCTATACATCTGGTTCTTTCGCGGCACCCCACTGCTCGTGCAGATCCTCTTCCTCAACGAGCTTGCGCCGGCGCTGGGCCTGGCCCAGCCGCTCATCCAGACCCACCTCTTCCTGAAGCTCGGCTTCAGCCAGGACATCCCCGTAGACGCCTTCATCGCCACCTGCGTGGCCCTCTCACTGAACGAGGGTGCCTACATGGCCGAGATCGTGCGCGCCGGCATAGACGCGATTGACACCGGCCAGATGGAGGCGGCCAGATCGCTCGGTATGACGTATTGGCTCGGCATGCGGCGCATCGTGCTACCGCAGGCGCTGCGCGTGATCGTGCCGCCGCTAGGCAACGAATTCAACAGCATGCTCAAGAGCACATCGCTCGCCTATACGATCGGTGTCGGCGACCTGTTGGGCAACTCCAGGGCCCTCGCCTCCAGCTTCTTCGCTTTCCTGGAACTCTACACGGTGGCCGCGCTCTGGTATCTCGCGCTCACTACCGGCTGGGGCTTCATCCAGGCGCGGATCGAGCGGCGGGTGAACGCCTCCAATATTGACCCTGCGCTGATGGACAAGCGGTCCTGGTGGCAGCGCATGACGGGCCTGCGCGGCCCGAGCGGTGGCATCGCCGTCGAGACGCCTGTCCTGGAGGGCGAGCGGCGCTAAGTTGGGGCGTCATCCTAAGCGATCACACGTGAGCGGAACGCGAGGACGAAGACATGGCGATGAACGGGGATCGGGCAAGCGCCGCCATCAACGGCCTGCCGATGGTGGACGCGCGCGACGTGCATAAGTCCTTCCACCACAACGAGGTGCTGCGCGGCATCAGCATGCAAGTGCGCAAGGGCGAGGTCGTCGTCATGATCGGGCCGAGCGGCTCCGGCAAGACGACCTTCCTGCGCTGCATCAACCACCTCGAGAAGATCAACCAGGGCAAGCTCTACGTGGACGGCGAGCTGGTCGGCTACCGCGAGACGCCCGACGGCAAGATCGTCGAGGACACCGAGAAGAACATCGCGCGCATCCGCGCCGAGATCGGCATGGTCTTCCAGCGCTTCAACCTTTTCCCCCACCTGACGGCGCTCGAGAACGTGATGGAGGCGCCGATCCAGGTCAAGCGCATCCCCAAAGATCAGGCCGAAGCGCGCGCGCGCGCGCTGCTGCGCAAGGTGGGGCTGGAGCAGAAGGAGGACGCGTATCCGGCCCGACTCTCCGGCGGCCAGCAGCAGCGCGTCGCCATCGCACGCGCGCTGGCGATGGACCCCAAGCTGATGCTCTTCGACGAAGCGACCTCGGCGCTGGACCCGGAGCTGGTGGGCGAGGTGCTCAAAGTCATGCGCCAGCTCGCCGAGGAGGGCATGACGATGGTCGTCGTCACGCACGAGATGGGCTTCGCGCGTGAGGTGGCCGACCGCGTAATCTTCATGGATAGCGGCGTGATCGTGGAGGAGGGCCAGCCGGAGCGGGTCTTCTCCGCGCCCCAACAGGAGCGCACCCAGAGCTTCCTGCGCAAGATCCTGTAGGCGCGCACCCGCACGCCCTGGCATCCGCTTCCATAAGGAAAAGAAAACGCCGTGCATACCCCACCAGTGGAGCATGCCCGGCGTTGATTCGGCCGGCGCGCACCCGCGCGCCAGCCGCACGAGTCCATCACGCGATCAGGCGCTATGCGGCACGGCGAAGACCGGCCACGCCTCGCGCCCGCGCATGCTGTTGACCACGATCGCCGCCGAGAGATAGAAGGCCAGCAGCGAGGTGATCATGCCGGCGTAGCCGCCGATGCCCAGAATGAAGTTGTTGCCGCCGATCCACGTCCCGATGCCATCACACAGGTACGTGATGAACAGGATGAACAGGATCGCCGCCACCAGCGTGTTGTCGCCCAGCGCCGCGAATGCCAGATAGAGCGAGATCAGCGCGAACGTCAGGATGAACACCCCCGTGACGAGCGAGGGATCGCCGCGCGTCGTGTCGGGGATGACGTGTGCCAGCGAAAGCCACAGCAGCAGCGCAAACGCCGTGTTGAACGCGCCGAAGCTGCTGAACGCCGTCGCCGCCAGGATGTTACCGCGGCGGAACGCCCACATGCCCGCGATAAACTGCACGATGCCGCCAAAGATGAACGCCACCGGGATCGCCACCACCACATCGCTCAACCGGAACCAGCCCGCCAGCACGCTACTGATCACGAACGTCGCGCTCGCGAAGCCCGCCAGCCCCAGCGGCAGCGGATCCGCTATCGCCGCCTGCCCTCGCCCCACCAGCTCCGCCAGGTCGCGCCGCGCCAGCGGCCCGCGCACCGTCCCCGACGCCGTCCAATACTCCGTCATCGCCGTGGACGGCGCATCGCCCGACTCCCGCGGCATCACGTCGCGGTCGCGGTCGTGTCGCGCCTGCGAGCCCATGGATGCGCCTGCCATACGTCTACCGTTCCTTTCCATCAACACCCGCAATATCCGGTGCGTGCGGTAGGGCTGCGCGGCCGTCGGGGTGAAGCCCGAGACGCGGGCAGTCGCGCATTTCCTCACCGGGATGTCTCGCAGAGCGCGTGCCAGGTACATCGTGCTGTGATGTAAATCGTGGCACGACTTTTTGCCGGTAGAGTTGAATCTGGCCCTATCCTCAGGCGCCGGTTGGCGCCGCGCTGGCCGGATCACGGCCGACCTCTTGCTCCCCTGATTGCCCAGGCTCCTGGCGCTTGAAGACGAAATTGCCGTTCGCGGCGTCCACCACGATGGTGTCGCCGTCGCTGAACTCACCTTCGAGCAAGCGCAGCGCCAGCGGATGCACGATGCGCTGCTGGATGGCGCGGCGCAGCGGGCGCGCGCCATAGATCGGATCGAAGCCGATCTCGCCCAGCTCCTCCTTGGCCTTCGGCCAGACCTCCAGCGTGATGTGGCGATCGGCCAGGCGCCGGCGCAGGTCGCGCAGTTGGATGTCCACGATCTGGCCGATCTGGTCGCGGCCGAGCGGACGGAAGATCACCACGTCGTCAATGCGGTTGAGTAGCTCCGGACGGAAGTGTACGCGCACGGCCTCCATCACGCGGCGCTGAATCTCGTCCCACGGCAGGCCCGGCTCGATGATCCACTGGCTGCCCAGGTTCGAGGTCATGATGATGATCGTGTTGCGAAAGTCCACCGTGCGCCCCTGCGCGTCGGTGAGCCGCCCGTCGTCCAGCACCTGCAAGAGGATGTTCAGCACCTCCGGGTGCGCCTTCTCCACCTCGTCGAAGAGTACCACGCTGTACGGCCGGCGGCGCACGGCCTCGGTGAGCTGCCCAGCCTCTTCATAGCCGACGTAGCCCGGCGGGGCGCCGATCAGCCGGCTGGTGGTATGGCGCTCCTGGTACTCCGACATATCAATGCGCACCATCGCGCGCTCGTCGTCGAAGAGGAACTCGGCCAGCGCGCGGGCCGTCTCCGTCTTGCCCACGCCGGTTGGCCCGAGGAAGAGGAAGCTGCCCAGCGGCCGGTTCGGGTCGTGCAGACCGGCGCGCGCCGTGCGCACGGCGTTGGCCACCGCGGTGAGCGCTTCGTCCTGCCCCACCACCCGCTCGCGCAGCCGGTCCTCCATGTGGACGAGCTTCTCCACCTCGCCCTGCATCAGCCGCGAGACGGGGATGCCGGTCCACTTGCTGACGACCTCGGCGATGTCCTCAGCATCCACCTCTTCCTTGACCAGCTTGTGTCCGTCACCGCGCGCCTTCTCGCGCG
>JAICVS010000137.1 GCA_025935195.1 Ktedonobacterales bacterium | reverse complement strand
TCGGCACGACGATCAGCCCGTATCTCTTCTTCTGGCAGGCGTCGGAGGAGGTGGAGGAGACGGAGCTGCGCCACCGGCAGGATCGCGGTGTGGACGCGCCACGCCAGCGCCTCGCGCTCGCCAAGGAGCTGCGCGCGCTACGCTTCGACACGGTGTTTGGCCTGCTGGCGGCGAGCGTGACGTTCTGGTTCATCGTGATGACGACCGGCAGCACGCTGCACGCGCATGGCATCACGAACATTGCGTCCGCCAACGAGGCGGCGATCGCGCTGGAGCCGCTGGCCGGACCCTTCGCGCGCCAGCTCTTCGCGCTCGGCATCGTCGGCACGGGCCTGCTGGCCGTGCCGGTGCTGGCCGGGTCGGCCGCCTACGGCATCGCCGAGGTGTTCGGCTGGCGCGAGGGATTGGGCCAGACGGTCGGCCACGCGCGCGGCTTCTACGCGGTGATCGCACTCTCGACGCTGGTGGGGATGGCGCTCACCTTCGCCGGCGTCAACCCGATCGCGGCGCTGGTCTACGCCGCGGTGATCAACGGCATCGTCGCCGTGCCGCTGCTGGCGCTGATCCTGCTGATCGCCAACAACCGCGCTATTCTGGGCAAGCACACCAATGGGCGCCTCTCCAACGTCGTGGGCATTCTCACCGTCGCGCTGATGGCGGTGGCCGCCGTAGTAACGGTGGTGTCGCTGGCGCGTGGATGATGGGATGCGAGAAGAGCGCAGGCGCCCGCCCTTCCGCCACATGCGTGTCCAGATCACTGAGACCAGCCGCATGATACAATAGTGTGGCGACCAGCGGGAGGTGCGCCATGACCGAGAGATTGCGCCAGGCCGTAGACCTGATCGCCACCCTTACCGAAGAGGAGCAGGACGCTATCGCTGCCAAGCTGGAAGCCGATTATCGCGAGGCCCAGCGCATTGCCGCTCAACTGGCCGACGCGCAAGAGACTGATCTGGATTACCTGCTGGCGGAAGCGCGGCGAGAGATCGCCGAGGGCGGCGCTCGCGATCTGGATGAGCTACTGCGAAATCGCAGACCACGCCAGCGTTCCGCAGACGGCTGGCGGAGCTGCCGCTGGATATCCAGGCACAGGCACGTGATGCCTACAAGCAGTTCCAGCGCGATCCGCATTACCCTGGCCTACACTTCCATCAGGTCACTCGCGGCAGGGATGTTCTCTACTCGGTGTCTGTAGGTTTGCACTATCGCGCCCTTGCCACTCTGGAGAGCGGTATGCTTGTCTGGTTTTGGACAGGCCATCATTCCGTGTACGACAAGATTCTGTCGGGCCGTTAGCGTGTGCGGCTGAACAGTGAGTTGGCCTGGAAAGTGCTTTTACTGTTGGCGGCGGCGGATACGTGCGCCATGCGCGGCCACATACAGGGTGACCAGCGGCGCGGCACCATGCACTTCAGCGCGACCATGGGATACTAGGGGGATCAGGATTGGCAATGGCGAAGGATTTTGAGTATCTCAACGGGCCGCGCTGCGTGGCGCTTACCCAGGTGCATCGCGGCCACGGCGTCAGCACAGCGGCGTACTATCTCGGTCGCGTGCTCGTCGCACAGGGGTTGCGCGTGCTGCTCGTGGATCTGACGGGCCGGCGCGCGCGCCTGGGCGCGCTCGTGGCACATGGGCCAGTCAAGAACCTCGTCTACTGGGCACCCAACATCGCGCGCTCGCAAGACGTGGCGCTGGCGCTGGAGCGCGCGCGCCGCGAGACTGCCGGCAAGGCCGACGTCATGCTGCTGGATATTGATGATGCGCTGCTCGATCGCATCGGCGGCTCCGCCCTCGGCGTGGACTACGTCGTCGCCGTCACCGAGCACACCCCCGGTGGGCAAACGGCCGCGGAGCGCCTCGCCGAGCGCCTCCACGACGATCCCGCGCCGCACGGTCGTGTCGGCGTCGTCTTCAGCCGGGTGGATGCCCCCACCGCCACTGAGCTGCCGCAACGGACTGAGCGCCGCGAGCTGCCCGTCATCGGCTATTACCCCGCCGACTATCTGCTCGCCGCAGGCGACGCCTACTCACTGAAGGGCGGCGACATCGCCAATCCCCACGATACCTATCTCTACGCCCTGCTGCGCCTGGGCCAGCGCCTCGCCGCCATCGTCCCGCTGCAGCGCGTCACCGCTGGTTCGCTCAGCCTCGGCGCTCAGCTTCCCCCCTCCCACGAGACCAACGGCCACCACTCCGCCTAGCCTAGCCGCGCGGCACGGCGCTCCCTCTCCTCCATGCGAGGAGAGCGTGGAGGGATGTGGAGGGATGAGGAACTCCTCGCCAGCAAGTATTGGCTGGTACGGGATGTGCAACACAGCGCCGCTAAGGACGGGCTTCGGCATGCCGCGCGCTGGCCGCGCATTCTCTCCGCCTGGGTGCCGTGCTGGTATTGGTGGAGATCGGCATGGCAGCGGATCGTGGACCCGCGCACAGCGACCAGACATGTTCCACCGCGCCCGCTCCCCATCTCGCCGCGCTCATGCGGCGCGAGCAGGTCAGCATAGCACCGGGCAACGTCGCCGGCGCACGAGCCAAAGGAGCAGGACGTATGCGCACGGGTCGGAATCGTCACATGTGGCGCGCGGGGAGCGCGGTTGGGTTCCTCAGCGCGATCGCGCTGTTGGTGGCCGCCTGCGGCGGGGCTGGCGGCGGGGGCAGCGGTGGGACCGGCTCCGGCACGAAAGGCCCACAGAACAGCCTGATCTCCTGCCCATCGAGCACGAACACCAGCGCCGCGAGCGCCGAGAGCGGCACGGTCAATCTGGTGGCCGCCGGCTGGTCGTCCAGCCCAGCCGAGGAGAAGCTGGTGCGTGACGGCATCGCCACCTTCGAGCAGCAGCACCCGAACATCAAGGTCTCGCTGCAGCTCATACCCGGCGACTACGCGACGAAGATGCGCGCCAACGTCGCCAGCGGCAACGTTCCCGACGTCTTCTACATCCAGCCGCCGATGGCGCAGGAATACGTCACTGGAAGCAAGCTGCTCAACCTCAGCCCGTATCTGGCCAAGGACAATATCAGCGCGTCCTCGTACTACGCTTCGCTGATGACCCCGTTCGACTGCGCGGATGGCACGGTCTTCGGCATTCCCAAGGACTGGAACTCGCTCGGCGTCTTCTACAACAAGAGCCTGCTGCAGAAGGCCGGTGTGGACACCTCCAACATCGCCAACTGGACGTGGGACGACCTGAAGAACGCCGCACGGAAGGCGACAAAGGGCGGCGTCGTCGGTCTCTCGCTGCCCGCCGACGCCTCGCGCTGGGGCGCCTTCCTCTTCGCTAACGGCGGCAAAGTCCTCACCAACAACGGCCAGCAGGCCGCGTTCAACAGCGACCAGGGCGTGAACGCGATGCAGTTTTACGCTGGCTTCATCAAGGACGGCAGCGCCAAGCGCCCGAGCGACATGGGCGCGGGCTGGGACGGCGACGCCTTCGGCCAGCAGAAGGCCGCGATGACCTTCGAGGGCGGCTGGATGATCCCCTTCATGTCGCAGACCTTCCCCAAGGTGCAGTACAACATCGCGCCACTGCCCAAGGCGCCCGATGGCAGCCGCGGCAACCTGACCTTCACCAACGCCTGGGGCGCTTCGGCCAGCACCAAGCACCCTGAGGCGGCGTGGGAGTTCATCAAGTTCATGACCGGCCAGGCCTATCAGTCCACGGTGATGAAGTCCGGCTTCGCGCTGCCAACCTTGAAGGCGATGGGCGATGATCCCTACTTCACCAGCCACCCCGACGCCAAAGTGCTACAGGACGGCGCGAACTACGGCAAGGCTGACTTCTATGGGCCGGCCGACGACAAGATCCACACGCAGATCTCCAACGCCATCGAGGCGGTAATGCTGGGCAAGTCGGACGCCAAAGCGGCGCTGAACACCGCCGCACAGAACGTCAACACCTTCATCCAGCAGAATAGCTGACCTACCAGCCACCATGGGGAGTCCTCACCCCCAACCCCCTCTCCCCGCGGGGAGAGGGGGAGCCAGAGGGACGGCCACCGCGGCGGGGAGAGGGGGAGCCACGCCGCATCGGGTGGACAGTGGCTCCGTGATGAATCCGGGTGAGGGAGGCCTCACCGGCTGAAACATCGCTGGCGGCGCCTCCGCCATCCCGCATGAGCGCCTGAAGCCCGCCACGCCACGTGAAAGGAGCCGATCACTCATGCAGATCGCGGAGCGCCTGCCATTCGTTGTGCGGCCCAGGGCGCGCAGGCAGCGTCACCTCAACTGGCGCCGCATCCTCACAGCCTATGCCTTCCTGGCGCCATACCTGATCGTACTCGTCGTCTTCACGCTGATCGCCGTGCTCTACGCCTTCTACCTGAGCTTCTACCGCGTCAACCTGGGCATCGAGGCGCCGGTCTTCCGCGGCCTCAAAAACTACCAGAACATCTGGTTTGACCTGACCCACGACGGCGACTTTAAGGTCGGCCTGATCAACGGCGTCAAGTACACCGTCGGCGTGGTGATTCTGCAGACGGTCCTCGGCCTGGCGCTGGCGGTGCTGCTCAACCAGCGTGTCCGTGCGCGCGGCTTCTTCCGCACGCTCTTCTACCTGCCCGCGCTCACCTCATCCGTCGCGATCTCGTTGATCTTCCTCTGGCTCTACACCCCCGACGGCGCGATCAACCGGCTGTTCAGCATCTTCGGCCTCCAGGGGCCGAACTGGCTGCACGATCCGCTCACGGCGCTGCCGGCGATCATGCTGCTCAACATCTGGACGACGGCGCCGACCTTCATGATCATCTACCTCGCCGCCCTGCAAGACATCCCGCCGACATTGAGTGAAGCGGCGCGCGTGGACGGCGCGAACGGCTGGCAGGTCTTCCGCCACGTCACGCTGCCGCTGCTGCGCCCGACGACCTTCCTGGTGGTCGCGCTCGGCACCATCGGCGCGTTCCAGGTCTTCGACCAGATCTATCTGATGGAGGGCGCGGAAGGCGGGCCGCTGCGCAGCACGCTCACGCCGGTGGTGAATATCTACAACACGGCCTTCCGCAGCTCGCTCTTTGGCCTGGCCTGCGCCGAGGCGTTCGTGCTTTTCGTGGTGATCTTCGCGTTCACGATTGTGCAGCGCCGCTTCATAGACGCCAACATCCAGTACTGAGCGCCGGCGACGATCACACACGCCAGCAAGATCGGAAGGGAGCAGCCCGCATGGCTACCACCGCCCGCACGGCAGATACTCGGGCCGCCCCCGGCGCGCGCGACCGCACCGCCGCGCCGTCGGAGCGGCCGCCGCTCAAGCCGCAGACGGCCATCCTGTATGCCGTCCTGATCTTCTACGGCATCTTCTCGCTGGCGCCGTTCATCCTAGCCTTCATCTCGTCGTTCAAGACCTACGGCGACATCGTGAACAACCCGGCGTCGCTGGTGCCGCAGCCGATCACCGGCGCGAACTACCAGCAGATCCTGGGATCGAACGCGCCGTTCCCCCACTACATCTTCAACTCGCTGGTCTACGCCATCACCACCGCCGTGCTCAACGTGGTGCTGGCCTCGATGGCCGGCTACGCCTTTGGGCGGCTGGAGTTCCCCGGCAAGAACGTGCTGTTCGCGCTGACGCTGGCCGTCTTGATGATCCCTACCCAACTCATCTTGATCCCCAAGTTCCTGGTGGTCAACGCGCTCGGCCTGGCGAACACCTTCGGCGCGCTGATCATCCCGGCGATGGTGACGCCCACGTCGGTCTTTCTGATGACGCAGTTCATGAAGAGCCTGCCGCACGAGCTGGAGGAGTCGGCGATGATTGACGGCGCCGGCCGCTTCCGCGCCTTTTGGCAGATCATCCTGCCGCTGACCAAGCCGGCGATCACGGCGGTGGCGCTCTTCCAGTTCCAGGGCGCGTGGAACGATTTCATCTGGCCGCTGATCGTGATGTCCAGCCAGGACAACTACACGCTGACGGTCGGCCTTTCCTACTTCAAGGGCGTCAACTTCATCTTCTACAACCTGCTGCTGGCCGGCGCGGCGATCAACATCGCGCCGCTGGTCGTGCTGTTCTTCATCTTCCAGCGCTACTTCGTGCAGGGCATCTCCACTGCCGGCCTCGCCGGCCGCTGATGCTCACTCATCAAACGAGGGCCGGGCAATAGCTGCCCCGGCCCTTCTCCTGCTCTCTTCTTCTCGCCTCTGTGTCCCTCTGTGGTCGTTCTCCGTCTCTCCTCCGCGACCTCTGCGGCTCAGTCTGGAACCGCGCGTAACCCGCCGGCGTCAAGCAAGAAGGGAACCGAGCACGACGCGGCGTGTTCCGTGCCTGACTCGTCCCGCCCAGCGGGACTTTCAGGGCGCGGATGGCGCATCTCATCGTCGTGCATGCTCCCATGGCAAGGCAGTTGGACCACCTGACGAACGGGAGGAGCCAGATGACCACATGGACGCTACCGCAAGGACACCCCGCCGGCAGGCAATGGGTGCTGATCGCGGACGACGACGAGCAAGAACGCCACACGGTGCGCCTTGTGCTGGAAAGTGCGGGATATGCGGTACAGGAAGCCCAGGACGGCATGCGCACGCTCTATCTGCTGCGCACCAGCGCATACCCGCTGATCGTCCTGCTCGAACAGCTCCTGCCCAACCTCGGCGGCGCGTCGCTGCTCCAGCAGGCGGTGCAGCGTGCGGAACTCAGCCGGCATTCCTACGTGATCCTGACGCCCAACACCTACACGCTGCCACCGCTCGGCCTGACCCAACGCCTGGCGCAGCTCGGCGGCCTGTACCTCTCGAAGCCGGTGGAGGCCAAGGCGCTGCTTCAGGTCGTCACACAGGCGGCGCGTCGCTTGGCCGCCGCGCAACCGCGACAGGCGGACGACTGGCTGAATAGCTGACGGGAGCGGATGGAGAGCGGGCGCCGTGCGCGCGTGGTAGACTGCTCAACGGACATCCATGCTTCACGATGGCGGGAGAAGGGCCAGATGAGCGACGCAATGCCCGCGATCATTCGCACGGAAGGTGGCCTCAGCATCTCCGGCACGCGCATCACGCTCTACGACATCCTGGGCTATCTGCATGCCGGCTGGACGACGGAGCGCACACGCGACATTCCGCGGCTCTCGGACGCGCAGATGGCGGTCGCGCTCGACTACATCGCCGCCCACGGTGATGCGGTCGAAGCGGAATATCAGCAGGTGCTCCGCGACGCCGAAGAGGTTCGCCGCTACTGGGAGGAACGCAACCGCGAGCGCCTTGCCCAGTTCGCCGCGATGCCGCCAACGCCCGGCACTGAGGCAGTGCGCGCGAAGCTGGCCGAATGTCGGGCGCGGCGTGCTCAGGAGCACGCGGACCCGGCCCGATCATGACGGCCGTTCTCGTCCTCATCCCGGTTTCGTTGCCGTCACGAGAGCGTAGCCGAAGCGCCCCGCCCGCACCGCATCCGCCGCCGCCCGCGCCATTGTGCGCGCCTCCTCGAAGTCCACGCCCGGCGCGTCAACCTTTTTCAGCTTCACCAACAACTCCGCGCCCATCAGCTTCATGCGGATGTCGCGGACCAGCTCGGCCAGCGCCGCGTCATGCTCCTCGACCGTCTCCACCGCCAGGCCGACCTCAGTGAGATAACGCTGATACTCGCCCAGCGGCTGCGCGTCCGCGATGCAGGCGATCCAGGCCAGCAGCCCGCGCAGATCGGCGGGAATCGCGCCGGATCGTGTGAGATCGCTCAGCCCCACGCGCCCACCCGGCCGCAGCACGCGCGCAAGCTCGGCCGCCGCCGCGCGCTTATCCGGGAAGGTGCAAAAGGCGCACTCGCAGATCACCGCGTCGAACGAGGCGTCCGGCGCGGTGAGCCGCTCCGCGTCGCCCCGCTCGAAGCGCGTCAGGTGCGCCACGCCCGCCGCTGCCGCCGCGCGCGTCGCCGCGGCCACCGCGTCGCCGCCGTACTCCACGCCGACCACCGCGCAGCCAAACGTGCGCGCCAGGTGGATGGCGCTCGTGCCCTTGCCCGCCGCCACATCCAGCACACGCAGGCCCGGCCCTAGGCCCAGCAGCGCCCCCAGCCGCTCCGTCAGCGTGAGGCCGCCGGGGTGGAACGAGTCACCCAGCAGCAGCCGCGCCCAGTCGCTCGCATATGCCGCCGCGCAGCAGAACTTGACATTCGCGGCGTCAACGCCGGCCCGCGCGACGCCTAATTCGGCATCACGCCCGACGTCCACCTTAGCGTCCATTGCGGGCTCCCTTTCGCCGTGTGGCCGTCGCCGTCACCGTCACGGGCGCATCCGCTGAGCCATTGGCGAAGTCGCGCTGATGGCCGTTCCCGTCGTCATGATTGTTCGCGTGACTATTGGCTGCGCCCACACCGGCTTTGGCTGTCATGTCTGTCACGCCCACGGTGTAGCCGCCGCCCGGCGTCTTCTTGACGACGTGTGGGTACGGCTGGTTGACGGCGAAGGTCAGCGGCGCCGGCTCGTAGGGAACGCCCGCGCGCCGCGCCCGGTTGCGCGCGCGCTCGCGCGCTTCGAGCTGCACGCGCGCCTGCTCGCGGTAGCCAAGCGTGTTGTACGCGCAGAAGGGAATCTGCTTGCCGTCGGGCAACAGAAACTCCTTGCAGCACTTCATCAGATTTTTCTGATTGAAGGTCCATGGGTCCATGAAATCTTGCAGCATCACCATGAAGATGCGGCTGGCGAAGGCGCCCAGATTCAGTTCGCCCGGCAGGCCGCAGGCGGCGCACGAGAGCGCGAACTGTTGCGCGTTCTTGTCCGAGCCAGGCACCGCCGACGACGACCACAGCCCCTCCAGCGCGCGCTTGATGTCCGCGTTGAGGTCCGGCGTCGCGTGATTCGTGATGTAGTCGAGGTAGTCGTCCACGTTCAGCACGCGCGTCAGCGGCAGCACGTTGACCGCGCCGTGATCGCCCACCGTATCGCCCGTGCCGCCGGTATCGTCGTCCAGCAGCGCGTACGTCACCGAATTGCAGGTTGGGAAGCAGCAGGGCACCGGCACGAAATCGGCCTGGGTGAACATGCCGCTGGTCTGGCGCTCGATCTCGGCCAGAATGTCGGGGATGGTGAGGCGTTGCAGCGGATCGAACGCCAGGTGCCGCCCAGCGTGGAAGGCCGGCTGGAAGTTGATGCCGCGCACGGCGGGGTGACGCACCGCGAATTTGACGATCTCGCCGACCTCGCGCAGATTGACATCGCGCTCCACCGCCGGCACCAGCACCACGCCTGCGCCGATCAGCGCCAGGCGATCCAGCGCGCGCAGCTTCGTCTCCAGCAGATCCGGCTCGCCGCGAATGATGCGGTACGTCTCGCGCGCGAAGCCGTCGAACTGGAAATAGATCGAGGGCCGCAGCTCGGCCAGCGCCTCCAGAAACGTGTCGTCGTCGGCGATGCGCTTGCCGTTGGTGTTGAGCATCACGTGGCGGATGTCACGTTGCTTGGCCGCGCGCATCATCTCGATGATCTGCGGATGGATGGATGGCTCGCCACCGGAGAACTGCACTACCTCCGGGCTGCCCTCCGCCGCCACCAGGCTGTCGAGGATATGCTCCACCTCCTCCACCGTCAGGTTGAAGCCGGCGCCGGCGTTGGCGAAGCAGAGCGGGCAATCCATGTTGCAGGCGCTATTGACCTCGATGATGCCCAGGCAGGTGTGCTGCTGGTGATCCGGGCAGAGGCCGCAGTCGTGCGGGCAGCCGTGGCGCACCGCCGTGGCGAACTCCAGTGGGATCGTGCCCGGTTTGTTGAAGCGCGCGGATGTCGTATAGGCCTGCGCGTCGCCGTAGACCAGCCCCTCGAACTCGCCATGCTCCGGACAGCGCTTACGCATGTAGACCTTGTTGTCGCGCAGGATCACCTTCGCGTCAATCACGCGCCGGCACTCCGGGCAAATACTGCGCGTCAGCTCGTAGAAGACATAGTCCACATCCTTCTTGGCGCGTGTCGCCGGTGTGGTCCGTGCCGGTGCGGGGGCGGGAACAGGGCGCGTGCTGGTCGTCATCTTTGCGCGTCTCCTGTGATGGGCGATGCGAATACGGCGGTAGCATGCCACGCCCGCAAGAACCAATCCGGGCACATATACGGGCACATATACGGGCACATGCAGACGATAGCGCCAATCGGACGTCCCACATCCAGTCCTTTCCCAATCAAAAGGCCGTTCGCCTCTTGCCTCCAGTGCGTACGCTGGGGGACGATCATGATCCGTCGCACGACCTCCATCGTCCGCCGGCCTTCGCGTCTCACGAGTAAGGAGTCCCTCATGGCGATCACACAGGGCGCGACCAGACGCGCCGCCGTTGCTCTGCCTGGTGCGCCGGCTGGAAGCCGACGCTTCGACTGGACAGCCATCCTGCTTGGCACCTGGTTCGCCGGCGGCCTCCAGCTCGACGGCTGGGCGCATGCCCACATCCCCCAGCTCGAAACCTTCTTCACGCCCTGGCACGGCGCGCTCTATTCCGGCTACGCTGCCTACGCGCTCTTCCTCGCCATCAGCGCCGTCCGTTTTCATATGCGTGGCCATGCCTGGCTCCGCTCGCTGCCCGCCGGCTACATGCCCTCACTGGTGGGTGCGGCGATCTTCGGCGTCGGCGGCGTGCTCGACCTGATCTGGCACACGATCTTCGGCATCGAGCGCAGCATAGACGCGCTGCTCAGCCCCACGCATCTGCTGCTCGCCACCGGCCTGCTGTTAATGATCACGGGACCGCTACGCGCGGCGTGGGGGCGCGGCCCGGCCGGCGCCGCCGTTCTCTGGCGCGCGATCGCGCCGGCGCTGCTCGCGCTGGCGTACGTCTTCTTCCTGCTCACCTTCTTCACGCAGTACGCCAACCCCATCACCAACTCCTACGCCGACAAGCCCACGCTCGGCCTCACGCGCGACTTGGGCGTCACCAGCATCCTGCTGCAGACAGGCATCCAGATGGGCGTCGTCTTGCTCGCCGTGCGCCGCTGGCGCCTGCCGCTGGGCGCGTTCGCGCTGATCTTCGCGCTCAACTTCGCCTCCAGCGCCATTCTCGCCGAGCAATCCCCCGTGCTCTCCGTCGCCATCCTCGGCGCGCTCGTCGGCTTCGCCGTCGATCTGCTCAACCGCGCGCTCGATCCCACGAACGGCCCGGTCGCGCGCCTGCGCCTCTTCGCCTTCGCCGTCCCCTTCGTCAACTACGTCGTCTATTTCCTCGCCCTGCTCGTCATCCACGGCATCACCTGGACCGTGCATCTGTGGGTTGGCTCGATCGTCATCGCCGGCGCCACCGGCCTGCTGCTCAGCTACCTGCTCGTGCCGCCGCTCGCCGTCGCCCATTCAGAGTAGGCATGGTTGCTCACGGATCATTCACGTTCCATGAGAAAACTCACATGCCGCTCCAATGGTTCTCCCAATCCGGCCGCCTATGCTCTCCACGACGGAAAAAACGGACGGAATGCCCGTCCTGATCGCTTCCCCGCCGGCACTACCCCGGACAAGGAGACCACCCCGTGAATGAGTTCCCGACCGATTCCCCGACCAATTTTCCGACGCGGCCGCTAGCGGACGGCCATTTCGCCGCCGAGCAGCAGCCGCCAGCGGAACAACCCGTGACGCCCGTGACGCCCGTGACGCCCGTGACGCCCGTGACGCCCGTGACGCCCGTGACGCCCGTGACGCCCGTGA
>JAICVS010000262.1 GCA_025935195.1 Ktedonobacterales bacterium | reverse complement strand
TCGTGGCTGGCGAGGGCCAGGAACTCATCTTCGAGGCGATGCAGGCTGCGCTCGGTGATGTCGCGGATGGCGACGACGCCACCCAGCTCCTCGCCCGCGGTGCGGATCGGCTGCCCGTTCGCCTCAAAGTAGCGGCGCGCGCCATCAGCCGCGATGAGGGTGAACTCCATCGTGAAGGTCTCGCCGCGCGCCGCGCGCTGGTGCGGCGTGGCCGAGGGCGGCAAGCGGCGCCCTTCCGCATCTTCGGCGGCGAAGGTGGCATTGGCGACGTTGAACATCCGCTCGTACGCGGCGTTGGTGAGCAGCGCCTCGCCGGCGCGATTGACGAGCAGCACGGCATCACCCAGGCTCAGCAGAATCGCTTCCAGCCGCGCCCGCACGGCCTCGCTGGCCGCGCGCTGCGCCGACAACGCCGCGGACGACTGCCGCAGCTCGTTGCCGCGCGCCTCCAGATCGTCGTTGGAGGTGCGCAGCTCCTCAACCGTCGCCTCCAGCTCTTCGTTGATGGTGACGAGCTCTTCGTTGGTCGCCTGCAATTCCTCGTTGAGGGTCTTGACCTCCTCGGCGTTGGCTTCGGCCTCTTCGTGGCCGACCAGCAGCTCTTCGTTGCCGCGGCGCAGCTCCAGCACGGTGTCGGTCAACTCCTGGTTGGCCTCCAGCAGCGAGCGATTGACGGACGTTATGCGCTCCATCTCCGCCCTGAGCCGCTCGTTCTCTTCGCGTGCCACCTGGGCGGCGCGTTGCTGGTCATTTTTCTCACGCGCCTGGCGGGTGGTCTCGCTCTCCTGCTGGCGCTCTGGGGCGATGGTGGTGTGCTCGCGCTGTGCGACGGTGCTGGTGACGTTGTCGATCAAGATCAGCACCGCATCCACGTTCGCCGCGCGGGGCGTTGCTGTCTCGCCGGCCGCGCCGGCCAGGGTGCGCGCGGCGGAATAGGGGTAGCAGGAGACGTGCAGATGGCGCCGCTCGCCCAGCACTGTCTCCAGCGTCACGACGGCTTCGGCGCTGTCGTGAGGCGTGCCGGCCGCCGCCGCGCCCGCCGCCGCGCCCGCCGCCGCGCCCGCCGTCGTCCCAGCCGGCCTTTTGCGCTGATGGAACGCCTCATCAATCACCCCACGCAGGGCGTCGCCGGGCACGCTGCGGGTGAGGTGGATCAGATCCTCTCCTTGCGCGGCGGTGTAGATGCCGAGCAGGCGCAGGGCGGCGCCATTGATGGCCTGGATGTCATAGCGGCGGTCCACCACCACCACGCCAATCGGCAGGCCGAGGATCACGTTGCCCAACCACCCGCTGGTGGTGCGCGCCTGTTCCGCGGCGGCGGCATGCAGTGTTCGCCGCTGATCGGCGGGGCGGGCTTCCGGCTGGGCGACTGGGCGCGGCTGGGACCGGCGCGCGGGCGCGGGCAGCCGGGACACCAGCGCGGTGGGATCGGCGAGGTGGATGATGGGGCCGAGCACGCGCTCTCCCTGGCGGCGGTAGAGCTTGAGGTGCCCGTCGAGTGCGGTAAAATGGGCCTCCAGCGGGCGGGTGGTCTCGGCTTTGCCCAGCGCCAGATAGGCGCCGTCGCGCAGGGCGAAGGCGAAGAGCTGCAAGGCGCGCGCTTGCAGCTCCGGGGTGAAGTAGATCAGCACGTTGCGACACAGGATCAGGTCAATGCGCGGGAAGGGCGCGCGCTGCCCCAGGTCGTGCTGGCCGAAGATGATCAGCCCGCGCAGTTGCTTGGTGACCTCGTAGTGGCCATCCAGCTTGATGAAATAGCGGGCGATGAGGGCATCGGGCAGACCGGCGAGCGCCGCGCCGGGGTAGATGCCGTGCCGCGCGAAGGTGATGGCCTCTTCGTCGAGATCGGTGGCGAAGATCTGTACCTGGAACTCGCCCAGCTCCTCGCCCAGCGATTCGGCCGCCAGGATCGCCAGCGAGTAGGCCTCCTCGCCGGTGGCGCAGCCCGCCGACCAGATGCGCAGCGTTCTGTCGCGCGCGCGGGCCTGGGCGATGAGGTCGGGCAGCACGCGCTCGCGCAAGGCGTCGAAGAGCTCTGGGTCACGAAAGAACTCGGTCACTTTGATCAGGAAGCTGGCGATCAATCGCTGATACTCGTCGGGATGGCGTGCCAGGTAGCGCGTATATTCGGGCAGGCTGCTGGCGCTGGTGGCGATCATGCGCCGTTGCAGCCGCCGCAGGATGGTCGGGCGCTTGTAGCTGGAGAAATCCATGCCGTTGTGCTCGCGCACCTGCGCCAGCACGGTTTGCAGGGACTGCTCGCGCGTGCTCGCCGCCGCATCCGCCGCTTCCTCGCGCGCCGTGTCTGACTCGCCGGGCGGCGCGACCACCTCGGCGCCGGCCAGCAGCTCTCGCAGCAGCGGCCCAATGTGCGCCAGGTCGGCCACCAGATCCACGGTGGTCGGCGCCAGCGAGGCGGGCATGCCGGGGTAGGCGGCGGTATCGGGGTTCTCGATGATGACGGTGCCGCCGGCGGCCTTCACCTCGCGGGCGCCGGAGGCGCCGTCGGAGCCGGTGCCGGTGAGGATGACGGCGATCAGGCGCTCGCCGTAGGCTCTGGCCGAGCTGCTCAGCAGCAGATTGATCGAGGGCTTGGGGCGCTGCTGCGTGTCGGCGAGCAGGTGCAGGTGGCCGTCGTTGATCTCGACGTGGCGATCGGCCGGCACCACGTAGGCGACTCCTGGTTCGAGGGCTTCGTGGTCGGTGACGGTGCGCACTGGCAGGGCGCTGCGCCGCGCGAGAATCTCGGCAAGGTGGCTGGGATGGCGCGGGTCGAGGTGCTGGGCCGCCACGATCGGGACGGGGAAATCACGCGGCAGCGAGCCAAAGACGGTCGAGAGCGCTTCGATGCCCCCGGCTGAGGCGCCGATCACGACGAGGCTGTAGAGATGCTGTGGCTCCGCTGACTCTACCGCTGACTCTACCGCTGGCCCTACCGCTGGCCGCTCCGCCGCTGGTCGGTCTGCCATCAGGCGCCGCCTTTCTGTTCAAAGCCGCCGCATACATGCGCGCCGGGATGGTGCGCCGCCGTGACGAGACAGCGGGCCGCGCCGATTGGGGGAGCGCACGGATCGTGCGTGCTCAGAGCAACCGAGCGGAGTAGGGGGGGGGGGGGGATA
>JAICVS010000030.1 GCA_025935195.1 Ktedonobacterales bacterium | reverse complement strand
GGCATCCCGCCCTGGGAGCCGGACGGCGAGGCGCGCGGCGGCCTGATCGCGACGGTTGTCTCGCAGCACACCTCCGACGTCAACACCGGCCGCGCGTACGACGAGCTGGTACGCCGCTTCCCCACCTGGGAGGCCGTGCGCGACGCCCCAGCCGAGCGCGTCGCCGACGCCATCCGCGTGGGCGGGCTGGCGCGCGTGAAAGCCGAGCGCATCCAGGCCATCCTGCGCGAGCTGACCGAGCGGCTCGCCGGTGAGCCGCTGGCGCTTGACCTGCTCGCCGCGCTGCCGCTGCAAGAGGCGCAGCGCTATTTGCAATCATTTCCAGGTGTCGGACCAAAGACCGCGGCATGCGTCTTGCTTTTCTCCCTGGGCCAGCCGGCCTTCCCAGTGGATACGCACGTGTGGCGCGTTTCACGGCGGCTGGGCCTGATCGGTGCTACCGTATCAGCGGAGGCGGCGCACGACACGCTCGCGCGCCTCATCCCACCCGCATGGCGGCACACCATGCATGTGGATCTGATCCGGCACGGCAGACAAATATGCCATGCGCGTACACCCGCCTGTGAGCGCTGTCCCTTGCGGCCAGAATGCGTGTACTATTGGGCGCTGGTGGCGGCCGAGCGTTGATACCGAGACAGGCGAGAGGCGTTACACATGCTAGTGGATGCCGTTGTGTCAGGTGGAGACGATGAAGGATGCAAGTCATGGCGCTGCTGCCATGGCGAGTGTCTCCACGAGCGGCGGCGCAACGGATCATCATCCTGATGAGTTCAGCGATGGTTCCGAGCGATGCGGCGGCGGACGGCGATCCTCACGGCGCATTGCCGGCGAGACACAGCCAGACACTCCGGCTCGAACTAGGGAGGCGTTATCGTGGGTTCAATCAGCGTAGCCCGGTTACGCGGCGTCGGCGTGCGGGAGCCGCGCGCGGCGGCGCTGGGTCTGCTAAAGAAGTGTGAGCGGATGATGGCGCGCGCCCCGCGTGCCCTGCCCCTGGCGCTGGCGGCGTGCTTGACCTGGCTGGCGTTGGTCGTCGCGCACCCGCAAGCGCGACACTGGCTGGTGGAGACGTCGGCCACACTCTGCGTGCTGGGCGGCTTCCTGGCGGCGCCCGTGCTGACGGTGGCGGCGTGGATCGGCCTCGCCCTGCCGGAGCGCATGCCGCTGCACCAGGCATCTACCACCCTGTTCCTCGTCGCCGTCATCTGGATGGCGCTCGCGCTGATCGGCGCGCACCTGCATCACGAACGGCACCCCACCCCCGACGAATAGCCCCGCGCGCCGCCCACTCTGAGGACAAAGCAACGACAAAGCAGAGGAGGGACGTGGCATGCCGCGCCCTTCCCGCCGCCGGCTCCCTTGCGCCAGCCTTTCACCCGTGGTACACTGGTCGGAAGAACATTCGTTCCCCTTCACGTCCGCTGGTGTACGCTATGGCTCCCCAACTCCCCCATCCCCTCCCCTCCCGCCCCACCGCGCTCAGTTTCGCCTCTCAGCGCCGCCACGATCCGCCGCCTCTTGCCATCCGCCACGACCCTTCGCCCCACTGCCCCTTCCCTCGCGGGAAAGAGGGGTGGGGGGGAGAGCCATTGCCATCCCCCTTGCCACTTTTGCCGCCCATGTTGCCACTTTTGCCATCCCCCTTGCCACTTTTGCCGCGATCTTGCCGCGAATTGCCATCTCCGCGCCCCGCAAACCCGCTTGAATCCCTAATCCGCCCGCGACCCCTTCCAATACAAAATCGAAAAGCGGCAAAAACGGCAATGTTCACTAATCCAGTCAACATTAGCGGCTCACATGCTCCTGGCGTCGTGGCCAGAGTGAGATACGGCTCATTCCCCTCATTCCCCGTTGACGCCGCCCGCGCCGGGGCTGTAGCATGTGGGCGTTGCGGTCCGCGCCGCCGGGAGCCGCCGGAAGCGAGTTGGATCCGCCTCCATCCGGGCGCGCGCGCAGCCGCGGAGAGGATCGTGGGCAATGTCGCCTGTCGAAGTCGTGCTGCGGTTCGCCGTAGCGGCAGTGGCTGGATACCTGCTTGGCTCTGTGCCCAGCGGCGTGATCGTGGGACGCCTCTTCGGCCGTGTGGACCCGCGCACGCTCGGCAGCGGCAAGACCGGCGCGACCAATGTCATGCGCTCGGCCGGCGTGGGGCCGGCGCTGCTGGTCGTCGCGCTCGATGTCGGCAAGGGCGTCGCGGCGGTGCTGCTGGCGCGCTTCCTCTTCTTCCCCGAGCCGCTCGGCGCGCGGGGCGGCCCGCACAACCTCCAGGCGACGGCCGAGGCCATCGCGGCGGCGGGCGCCCTGCTCGGCCACAACTTCTCGATCTTCATTGGCTTCTCCGGCGGCCGTGGCGTCGCCACCGGCGGTGGCGCGATCCTGGCGATGTCGCCGGCCGCCGTGCTGATCGCCGTGATCGCGCTGATCGTGCCCATCGCGCTCACCCGCTACGTCTCTCTCGGCTCGATTGTCGCCGCCGCGGCGGCCGGCCTCGCCGCGCTGGCGCTCGCGCTCACCGGCCACGACTACCTGCCCCACGCCATCTTCGCGCTCGCCGGTGGCTTGTTCGTCATCCTCGCCCACCGCGACAACATCGAACGCCTCCTCCATGGAACCGAGCGCAAGCTCGGCCAGCCAGCCCGCTAAGCCAGTGCCCCTCGTCACTGTGGCATCAAGCCAAGACACCACGAACGGCCACCCCAAGAAGGGATGGCCGCCCGCGGTGCGACTGGGATCGCGCCCTGTTGTGGTCCCTGTTTCGCGCCTGGCTTCGCGCCTCAGCGCAGCTCGTTGAGGCGTCGCTCTGCCTCGTCGAGCGTGATCGCGCCGTTGCGCAGCTCTTCGAGAATGCCTCGGCGCGCGGCCTCGGCCTCGTCGCGGCTCATGCCCGGTGTGCCGCCACCGTGCGCCTCCGACGTGCCGCCGCCCATCGCGTCGCCCTCGTCGTCGTACTCGATGCGCACACGCTGCGCGCCCGGCTTGCCGCCCTCCGCGGTGGACGACCCGGACGGCCGGCGCGTCTCCCACTCGCGCCGCACCTGCCCGAAGGCGTCCTCCAGATCGGCCATCGCCTTCTCGACAGCGGAGCGCACCTCGCGGCCGACCGACTCCCAATCCGTCTCGCGCGCCCGGCGCGACGCCTTCTCCGCGTAGTCCTGCGCCTGCTCGGCGGCCTTGCGCGCCACCCGCTCGGCCTTGTCGCGCAGCTCGTTCAGGCGCTGCTCATACTCGCCGTACACGCGCGCGCCCTCGGTGCGGTCCCAATGAAAGCCGAAGTCACGCGAGCCGCTCTGGCCCACGCCGTCCGGATCCGCGTCCTCGGTGAATGGCCCCTGGAAGTGGACGTTGGCATGGCCCGGCCCGCGGTCCCAGCGGACGCGGAAGCGATGCCGGCCCACATTGCCTTCCCAGGTGCGCGGCGCGGCGCCGCCGCGGCCCTCGCGCTCATCACCCTCGCGCCCCACAAACTCGTCACCCATCGTGCGTTCCTCCTCGAAACGATCCGTCGCGGCGATACTGATGTCGCCGCCATCACTACGCAGCGTGACCGCAGCCTCGCCGCGACCGATCACCCCAACCAGATTGCGCCGCCGCCCGCGCTCCACGGTGAGCGGCAGGCGCGTGCGGATCTCGCCGCCCGTCGTCTGGGCGACGAACCGCGCGTTGACCTCGCCGCGCACGCGCAGCGAGATATCTCCACCAGCATGTACGTCGTACTCGGCGTGTGGGTACAACATCGTGTCAATCTCGGCGTCGCCGCCCACCCGGCGCACCATCAGGCCGGCGCTGGCGTTAGCGATAGTCAGGTCGCCGCCGACCGTGCTGATGCGCACGTGTCCCGCCGCCTCGCGCACATCGGCGTCGCCGCCAACGCTGGATACCTCCACCGGCCCGGTCGCTCCACGTACCGTGAAATCGCCGCCGACCGCGGCCAGCACCACTTCACGCGCCGACGCGATCTCGACATCGCCGCCAATGGCACTGCCGTGCACGATCACGATGGAGCGGCGCGCGGTGAGATCGCCGCCGATCGTGCCGGCCAGTGTGGCAACGCCGCAGCGATCCACCGTCAGATCGCCGCCGACCGCCTCGCGCAGCTCGAAGGCGCGCAGGTTCGACACCTCCAGATCGCCGGCGACGGTGCCGATCATCGGCTCCTCGTCATAGTCGTCAATCGCCGCGTCGCCCAGCACCGTCCGCGCCCGCAGCGCGCCGCCATGCCGCGCTTCCAGCTCGCCGGCCACGTGCCCCAGCTCGCAGACCGCGACGAACTCCAGCTCGACATCGCCGCCCACTCGTTGTGCCTGCACGTAGCCGTCCAGATGCTCGACACTCAGATCGCCATAGACCTGGCGCACCAGCACATGCGTCCCGTCGGGCACGCGCAGCTCGCTGTCGTCGGGCAGGCGTGTGAAGCGCAGCACACCGTGGCGATGCTCGACCAGATCGTCGTCCAGCTCATCGCCGTCGGCGTCCAGCTCCACCCGCGCCGCGCCGCCGCGGATGCTGAGATCGCCCTCCACGAGGTCAATCTCGATGCGCAGCGCCTCCGGCGCCTCCGGCTCCTCAGGGAACTCGCTGGGTGTCGCCTCAACGGCTTCCTCAGCAACCTCACCCGCCCCGGCACGCTCCGGCTGACCCTCCGGCTGACCGCCCGATGGCTCCTCGTCGCCTGGGCCGGGCCGCATCTGCCCCTGATCCTGATTCTCTTGATCCGAGTCCATACATCTCGCCCTTTCTCGTGGGCAGAACAGCTAGCGCGCGCCGCCATCCGGCGCGGGCCGCAAGGACAGCCAGGCCAGCGCGTCACTGTAGCCCGGCGAGCGCATCGGCGCAACGCCCGCGCTCATTGGCCCACCGAGCCGCCAGTACATGAAGTTCAGCACGTCGCCGTGCCGGTACTCGACACGCGAGATCGTGAAGAACGGCAGCACCCCCAGCACGTTCACACTCCCGTGGCTGCTTGGCGCCGCCACGGGAGCGACGGGAACGAGCGCGCCGCGCGTGGCGGCTGCTTCCATCCCTTCCACCGCCAGCCTGCGCGCGCGCAGGCGATCCCCCACCGCCACCAGCGCATCGCCGCAGCGGGCCAGCGCCAGATCGTGCCAGGGCAGTGTGGACGGCCGGTGCAGGCGTGCGAGCCGGTCGCCGTCGGCCTGTCGCCGCAGATCGGCGATGTGGTCGTGGGCCAATTGATTCGCGACGATGAAATTCATCCCGGTTCGCCCCTTCTTCTTCGTGCCTGCTTCGAGTCACCGCACAGAGATGTTGAACCGTTAGTCCGTGTCGTCGTCTTCCTCGCCAGCGGGCGACTGATTGCGCGCCAACAACTGATGCGCCTCTTCGGTGGTGATGCGCCCGGCGGCCAGATCGGCCAGGATCTCGCGGCGCCGGGCGCGGCGCTCGGCCGCGGGCGGCTCCTCCTCCGGCGCGAACCCCAGCGCGTCGAGCACGTTGCCCAGCCGGGCCTTCACCGTCGGGTACGAGATGCCGAGCATATCCTCGACGTTCTTGATCACGCCGCGACAGCGCAGGAACGTCTCGACGAACTCGAGCTGCTGCGCGTCCAGGCGCGCGAGCCGCCCGAAGCGCGCCTCCGCCCGATCCGCCCGTTGCGGCAGCGAGCCGCCGCGTGTGGCGGCGGCCGTCGCGCCGGTCACGTGGAAGCTGCCGTCGAGCGACGTGCCACAGGCCCCGCAGGTGAGGCGCGTCACCGTCATGATGGTGTCGCAGACGGGGCAGCGGCCGCTCACGTCGTGCGTCTGAGGCATCTGAGGCATAGAAAGCACCTGTTTCCTGTCGAGAAAACGGGATCGCGTCAGCCGATGACAGAGGTATACCATGGCCGTCGCGCAAAGTCAATGGGCAAATTCAAATCATTCATATCAATATCAATATTGTTAATTCGGTGGCGAGGTCGGTGCGGCGGCATGCGCGGGCGCCAGGAAAGCGCCCGATAGCAGTACCTTCCGGGGATTCTCCGCCGCATGCGTGGCCCACTGGCCGATCGCTCGTCTGGACATGTGGAACCAGGGCGGCGCCCTTGAGACGTGTGATCACCGGGAGACCCATCATCCTCCTTCAGGAAGGAACAGACATGCCTACCGCGACCCGGAAGACCGATCTCACGCCGCTCGAAGCGATCGTTGTCGAACACACGCTGGGCGAGGAGGCGCGTCGCAACACCCGTGACGGGGCACTGGCGCGCATCCAGCGGTTGACGCGCGAGCGGCAGAAGCTCTACGCCAAATCCGCCGCGCATCCGCTGTTCGCCCCAGCCAACCGCGCCCGCATCATCGCGATCTCAGCCGAGATCGAGCTGCTGTGGGACATCCTGCGCCGCGAGCGCGCCACACGACGGGTGCAGATCGAGCGTGCCCTGAATGTCACCTGCGAAGACGACGACAACGACCACCGCGAGCCGCGTGATCCCAGCCGTGATCCCAGCAGCGACGCCGCATGACAGGCCCAGCGCACCTTGCGACGCGCGACCTGGCGGCGGAGAAACCATGAGCGAGACGGGGCCGACCTCACCACTTCGGTGAGTGGCCCCGTTCGCGCGTGTACGGGGCAATTGGCGCTGGCCCTGGCGCTGATCCCCTCGCCGCTATCCGTCTGCCCATGACAGCGTGATATAGTGCTCGAAGGGATCGGCTTTCCCCCCTGAATTAGGAAGAGCGCCGGAAGGGAGCGTGCCATGTCTACGCTATCGCGGCACTTGCTCACAGCCGAGGAGTTCGCCACGCTGCCGTTCGGCGATATGCGCTACGAGCTGGTGCGGGGGGAGATCGTCACGATGCCGCCGGCATTCGAGGATCATGGCGAGACCTCCAGTCGGCTCGAGATCCTGCTCGGCCATTACATTCTGACGAACCAGCTCGGCAAGACGTACACCGCGGAGACCGGCTTCCTCGTCGGGCGCAACCCCGACACCGTGCGCGCGCCCGATTTCGCCTTCATCCAGCGGAGCCGCCTGCCCGGCGCCGTGTCGGCCCCGCGCTGGGTTCCCGTCATCCCGGATCTGGTGGTCGAAGTGGTCTCATCTGGTGACCGTCCGGCAGAGATCGCCGAGAAGGTGCGGGTGTGGCTGGACACGGGCGTGCGCATGGCGCTGGTGGTGACCGCCCGGCGTCCGCGCGATTGACGTGCATTGTCCCAGCCAGCCCCTCCTGGCCCTGCGCGACGGCGACACGCTGGATGGCGGCGATGTGCTGCCGGGCTTCTCCGCCCCTGTCTCGCACCTGCTCGGCTAGCGCCCACTCCCGCACTCCCCTGATCCCCTCCTGATCCCCTCCCCGCGTTCCCTTCCCCTTCTCTCACGTCTTGACATATGATGATCGCATTCCGAGTGGGTGTTGACGCGGGACGACGCGAGAACAGGAGACGCACATGGACACCCTGGCGCAGCTCCACTGCACGCCACTGGAGCCGGCGGACCTGACCCTGACCGGGAAGCAGTTGCTCGCATTGCACCGCGACGTGCCGGATTGGCACATCATTGACTGCGCCGGCACACGCTGCCTGCGGCGCGTGTTCCACTTCGGCTCGTTCACCGACGCGCTCACCTTCACCAACGCCGTCGGCGCGCTCGCCCAGCGCGAGGGACATCACCCTGAGCTGCTGACTGAATGGGGCAAGGTGTGTGTGAGCTGGTCCACTCATCCGCTCCACGGCCTGACGCGCAACGACTTCATCATGGCCGCCCAGACCGATCTCGCCTACGCCCGCCTGCACCGCGTCGGCGTGATCATCCCGTGATCCGCTGACTCTACACTCACGGCGCGTAGCGACACATGTACTCGCTTCGTGGATGGCACACGGCTCGGCCCCGTCACCGACGGACATTTCCCATCCGACCGCGTCGGCCTCTTCGCCGGCGGATCTGGTCAGGACGCCGCCTTCAGCGACTTCGACGTCATCGCGGCCTGATCGCGCCACTGTGTTCATATGGGCATGTGATAGAATTCCCGCATATGCCGCTGAGTCTCCGGTGCGCGCGTCTTTTCGAGTGCCATGTAGCCTTTTCGGCGTCCGTGCGTTGTATTCAATTGAGATCACAAAATCGTGAGATTCGCCGCGCGGCGGCGGAGCGCGGCATGTCTGTGCGCGGTGACGCGCGATGGCGTGCGACGCGCAACATTTGGTATCGTAACCGGGACCGGGGTAGCCGTGACGGGGTGAGAGGACCGGGCGAGACGCTCACACCACGCGGACATCGGGGGACAAGAGGGGGATGGCGCGATGAAGATTCTAGTGGCCGACGACGATCGTGATCTGGTGGATCTGCTGACCTATTGGCTCAAAGGGCACAGCTTTGACGTGGTACGGGCCTTCGATGGCGAGCAGGCGATCCTCAAGTGGCGCGAGGACAAGCCGGATCTGGTGATCCTCGACGTCGAGATGCCCAAGCTGGACGGCTTCGAGGTCTGCCGGCGCATGTCCGGTGAGTCCACCGCGCTCGTGCTCTTCCTGACCTGTCGTGACCGCGAGGTGGACGAGGTGCGTGGGCTGGACCTGGGAGCCGACGACTATCTGCGCAAGCCTTTCGCGCCGAAGCAATTGCTCGCGCGCATCCGCGCGCTCACGCGGCGCGCCGCCGTCGCGCCGCACGCCAGCCTTAACTCGCTCGTCACCGTCGGCCCGATCACGCTGGACCCAATGCGCCACGAAGTGATGCGCAACGGCGCCAAGGCGCGACTGACGCCCACCGAGAGCCGCCTGCTGCACCTGCTCCTCACTCACAGCGGCCAGGTGCTCACGACCGACGTGATCGTCGAGCGCGTTTGGGGCTACGACGATTCGGGCGATAACGGTCTCGTCAAGACCCACATCCGCCACCTGCGCCAGAAGGTCGAGCCGGAGCCGAGCACGCCGCAGTTCATCATGACGGTGCCAGGCGTCGGCTACACCTTCATGTCCCAGATGCCCGCGGAAGTGACACCATAGCGCCCCGCGCGCTCCCGTCGCGCGCTCCGTATCCGCCGTCTGCCGCCCCTCCGGGGGCGGCAGACATCTTTGTGTCGGGCCGCCGGCGCCACGATTGTTGCCGGCGCGACGATCCGGGCGATCTCCTCCGCCTGGACCGCTCACTTCTCGGCAGCGCCACGCCTTCTCCTGGCGCATCCACCTCTAGCTACCCGCTCTGTCCGCTCTGTCCGCTCTGCCCGCTCTGCCCGTCACCCGCTGCTGTTGCCTTCCCTCCCGTCGTCATCCGTTGCCGCGTGCAGCTCCTCAGCAGTGGAGAGCCGCGTGGCGCTGGGATCAGGTGGATCAGCCACCGCCACCGCCTCATCCGTCACATCCCCAAACTCGGCCGTGTGGCCCTTGCGCCACTCGATCCAGAGATCCACTACAACGGCCTGCGCCACCCCCGCCACCGGCGACGCCAGCAGCGCCCCCCAGATGCCGAAGACCTCCGCCCCCGCCACCAGCGCCACGATTGACAGCACCGGGTGCAGCCCCACCGCTTTGCCCACGATGCGCGGCCCTACGACATCCCCTTCGATTATGTGGACGACGACGAAATACAGCAACACCACCGCTGCCAGCAGGAATCCCTGCGTCAGCGCGACCAGCACACAGATCGCCCCTGAGACCAGCGTCCCCAGGATCGGGATGAACTCCAGCACGAACGCCAGCACGCCCAGCAAGATGGCGTATGGCACGCCCAGCACCAGCATGCCCAGTCCCACCAGCATGCCGATCAGCAGCGCCAGCGTCACCTGCCCGCGGATGTAGCCGCCGACGATGCGCTGGAACGTGTCCAGCAGTGAGACGATGCGCCGACGGTGGCGGAGCGGTGTTCCCCCGCGCAGCCAGACGCTCACACGCGCGCCGTCAAGCAGCAGATAGACGCTCAACACCAGAATCAGCACCGTGTCCAGCGTGCCGTTCAGCACCCCCGTGACCACCGGCACCACCTCGCCGCCCGCTGTGCGAAGCTGCGCGACCGCCGCGCTGCCCACCGCGTCAATCTGGTCGCGCGGGATGCCGAGATCCTCCAGCCGCTGCACCAGTGGCGACGGCGCCCCGTTCTGCCCGCCGCGTAGCTGCTGCTGCGCCAGCTGCACCAAGCCGCCGAGCTGGGTGACCGCCGTCGTCACGACGAAGTAGCCGATCACCCCCAGCACGCCCAGCAGCCCCACGTAGACCAGCAGGATCGCCAGCCAGCGCGGCAGCCACCGGCGCAGCCGCGCCACCGCCGGCGAGAGTCCGTACGCCAGCAGTGACGCGATCACCACGATCAGCAGCGCGCGCACGACATGCGCCGCCAGCCAGAGTGCGACGCCGATCAGCGCCAGCCACGCCAGCAGCGCCAGGCCGACATCGCGCCGGTGCGCCCAGCGAACCCAGCGCCCGGTCGCCGCCGCGGGCGCGCTCATCCCCATCCCATCCCGTGCATTGTGGAGCATAAAGGCCCGTCCCGCCGCTCACGCGCCGCCCGCGCGCCTACCCATTGCGTTGGCAGATCGCCCTCGCGTCCGTGCATCGTATCACTTCACATCAGCATCGCCGCTTATCCGCGCTATTGACACTGGTGGCCATGCCAAGATGTCAATGATAGCGACATTGCTGCTCATCCTCCCCCCACCCAGGAAGGAGCACTCTATGCGCCCGCTCGCCGCCACCATCCACGTCGCCCGCGACCAGTATCATCTCGCCTGGGACGCCTCCATCGCGCCCATCCACCGCATCCAATCCGGCGAGGTCGTCGCCTTCGACCTGCTCGACGCCTCGTGCGGCCAGATCGGCACCGACGCCACGGTGGACGCCATCCGCACGCTCGACTTCAGCCGCGTGGATCAGGTCAACGGCCCGATCTTCGTCGAGGGCGCCGAGCCAGGCGACACCCTCCAGGTCGATATCCTCGACATGCGTCCCGCCGACTGGGGTTGGACCGCCATCATCCCCGGCTTCGGCCTGCTCGCGGACGAGTTCCCCGATCCCGCGCTCAAAGTCTGGAACTTGCAGGGCGGCTGGGCCGAGTTCGTTCCCGGCATTCGCATCCCCCTCGAACCGTTCTGCGGCGAGATCGGCCTTGCCCCTGGCGCCCCCGGCGCCCTCTCCACCATCCCGCCCTACCGCCACGGCGGCAACATGGACACCAAGCACCTCACCGCCGGCGCCACCCTGTATCTGCCCATCGAGGCCCCCGGCGCGCTCTATTCGATGGGCGACGGCCACGCTGCCCAGGGCGACGGCGAGGTCTGCGGCACCGCCATCGAGACCCCCATGCGCGCCACCGTCCGCCTCAGCGTGCTCAAGGGCCTCGCCATCCCCCAGCCACAGTTCCTTACCGCCGGCCCGCTCGCCCCCCGCACCAACACCGCTCGCTACTACGCCACCGACGGCATCGCCCCCGACCTGCTGGAAGCCGCCCGCGCCGCCGTCCGCCACATGATCGATCACCTCGCGCGCACCTACGGCCTCTCGCGCCCAGACGCCTACATGCTGTGCAGCGTCGCCGTGGACCTCAAAGTCTCCGAGGTGGTGGACGCCCCCAACTGGATCATCAGCGCCTTCCTTCCCCAAAGCATCTTCACCACCGCCTCCTGATCTCGTCCTGATCCCATCTCAACACTCGCCTATGACCCCTCTCGGCCAGGCCCGCGGACGCATCCGCGGGCCTCCAACCCGTTCTCTACCTCGTTTCCCGTGCGCCGTCATGCCCGCGAACGCCGTCGCGCGAGTCCGGCCACTTGACAGCCTCTCGTACCATGACACAAGCACGCGCGGACATCTCGCGCATGTCGGGATGGGAAACGTACAGTTGAAACAGGAGCTATCCATGCTGGATCGTCTGTTCCGCCGCGCGGCGCGCGGCCAGGGTCTCGTCGAGTACGCGCTGATCATTGCGCTGGTGGCCGTCGTCGTCATCGGCACGCTCATCCTGCTTGGCCCGCAGATTCAGTCCATCTTCCAGAACCTCACCAATAATCTCTAGACCCCACACCCGCCGGGCGGCGGCCGGGCAGCGCTGCCCGGCCGCCTCGTCATGTTCGCCATCTGGCGAAACCGACACAGACGCGGTTCTCTTCTCTCGCTTCATCTTCCTCCTCCGTAACCTCCCCTTCCTCCGTGTTCTCCGTGTCCTCCGTGTTCTCTGTGGTCGTTCTCATCTCTCCTCTGAACTCCGCGTCCTCTGCGAACTCCGCGGTTAATTCCCTTCCCCGCCGTACGCCATCAGCAGCCGCGCCATGTGTCGTGTCCCCTGCGCGAAGCGCGCGAGCGAGAGGCTCTCGTTCGGCGCGTGCGCCTTCGACTCCGGATCCCCTGGTCCCAGTGTCACGATCGGCGTTCCCAGCGCGCTACGGAAAATCCACGTCGGCCCCGTTCCCCCGATCAGCGGCTTCAGGATCGCCGGCGTGCCGTAGACCTCCTCGGCCGTGCGCGCCGCCAACCGCACGAAGGGATCGTCCGGAGGCGTCGTGCCCGCCTTCTCGCCGCCCAGCACCCGCACCTCCACATCCGCGAAGCCGCTCGCGTCCAAATGCGCCCGCAGCTTACGCGTCAGGTCCGCCGGATCCTGCCCCGGCACCAGGCGGAAATCCATCTTCGCCAGCGCCTCCGCTGGCGTCACCGTCTTCGATCCCTGCCCCTGCCAGCCGGAGCCGAAGCCCGCGATGTTCGCCGTCGGCTTGTACACCGCGCGCTTATACTCCGCGCCTGTGTGATCCCCCACGAACGCCCGCACGGCGTACTGCGTGCGTGTGAACTCCTCGTCCGAGGGCATGCGCTCCAGCAGCCGCAGCTCCGCCTCTCCCGGCTCCGCGATGCCGTCATAGAAGCCGGGGATACAGATGCGCTCGTCCGGCCCTTTGAGCGAGGCCAGCGCCCAGACCAGCCGCCACGCCGCGTTCGGCAGGTTGTGCGCCTCGCCCGAATGCGCGTCGCGCGCGAGCGTGCGCACGCGGAACTCCACGTACAAAATGCCGCGCAGCCCCAGCACCACCTGCGGCCGCCCCGCGTAGTCCACCCCGCCGAACTCCCATACGCAGGCGTCCGCCGCCAGCAGCTCGCGATTTGCCTCGATGAACGGCTCCAGGCTCGGGCTGCTGATCTCCTCCTCACCCTCCACCAGAAACTTCACCCGCGCCGGCAGGCCGCCTGTCACGGCACGCACCGCGCGCATCGCCGCGATGCGCGAGATAAGCTGCCCTTTATCATCCGAGACACCGCGCGCGTAGAGCCGGCCGCCGCGCTCCGTCGGCTCGAACGGCGGCGACTCCCACAGCTCCAGCGGCTCCGGCGGCTGCACATCGTAGTGGTTGTAGCAGATCAGCGTCTTGTCGTCCGTTACGCTCGCTCCGTCCTTCCCTTTCGCCCCTTCGGCAGCCGAATCCGCGTACACCACTGGATGCCCCGTCGTCGGCAGCACCCGCGCCGCGAATCCGGCCTGCCCCAGCAGCTCCGCCACCAGCGCCGCCGCCTCCGCGATCCCCTCGCTCTTGCTCGAAACGCTCGGAATGCGCGCCAACCGCTTCAGATCATCCAGCGACTCCGGCAGATGATCCTCGATGTAGCGGTCAATCTCCTCCTGCGGTCCTGCCATGGCGAAACCCCTCCGTCTCTCTCGCAGACGACTCCGATGAGCATTGTAGCAGGTGGAGCTCGGTCGCTCGCCCTTCCCCACAGACGCCTTGTGCGCGCTTCGTCGCGCGTTATGACGCAAAAGAGGGACCTTTTCGCCGCCCGCCGCGAAGAGATGCATCACCAACGGCGACGAAGCCGCCGTCATCCTTCACTATGCGCACGGCGTCTGGAGCATCTACAAGCCCTGAAATCCGCGTGCTGGCGCTGACAACACCGGGGGCCGGGAGCTCATGCGAGCCCCGGCCCCCGGCATGTCGGACTATCGTCGTCCGCCGCCTGTTATGGCTGGACGTTGCTGATGAACGTGCCCCAGTTGGCGAACAGCGTGCGCGTGCCGCCACAGGTCGAGTCGGCGTTGAACTGCGCATCGCCGCAGCTCTGGCCGATGTACTCCTGCGCCAGCCAGATCGAGCCGTCGGCATCCGCCACCGCCGCCGAGTAGTCGCCCCAGCGGCTGGTGCCGCCGAAGCCCGGCGACTTATAGCCCGTGAAGCCGTCCTCCGGCCCCGCGCCAGCCGCGGCGATATGCACATCGCCCGTGTTGCCGGCCGCGTCAATCGTCGCGTAGGCGGCGCTGGGGAAGAAGCCCGGCCCCGTCAGCGTAAACGTGATGAGCGCCTTGCCGGCCGCGTTCACACCGATTGATGGGTAGCTCGTGTTCTGCTGGTTGACCGCCACGTAGCCCTGGCCCGTCATCGCGCCGCCGACCTGGCCGCTCGTCACCGACGGCGACACGACGAAATAGGCCACGCCCGCGCGCGTCGGCCCGTTCGGCGTCTGCACCACGGTATCCACCGCCGACCAGAGCTTGCCACCCGCGAAGACCACCTGGTTCATGCGGTCATCGTTGCCGTCCAGCAGCGCCTCAGGGCTGTGGACCGAGTCGCCGAAGGGCGTCGGCCCGTTCTTCTGAATCTGCGCCGGACCCTGGCCGTAGACCTCGCTGGCGATCACCGCGTTGGTCAGGCTGACGGCGGGCGCCTTGCCGCCAAGCGACGCCGTGTTGGTCAGCGCCCAGACGGCGATGCGATTGTCCAGCTTGCCCGCGAAATCCAGTGCGCTCAGGAAGTATTCGGTGCCGCCGTTCGCCGTGTTGAAGGCGCCGCCGGCCGGCACCGTCGCCGGCTGAATCGAGTACCAGATGCCGCCGGCGTCCGGCGTGGGCAGCGCGCCCGCGTTGATTGTCACCGCCGGGGGTGTCTTGCCAGCCACGAGCGCGGCCTTCGAGACCGCGTAGACCTGGGCGCCGTTGAAGCCATTGCTAAACAGCGGGAACTCGTTGGTGGTGACGTAGAAGCCGTTGGCGTCGGCGCCGATCAGCGGCTGATCGCCCAGGCACGGGCAGCTCGCGTGCTTCGGCGTGCCATTCAGGCCGTCATTGGTCGTATCCAGCACGAAGAGGTTGTACGCCCCCGTCGGATCGCTCGACTGGCTGACGGCGATGTAGACGTGCGTCCGGCCGCTGAAATCGCCGGTCGCGGGCACGACATCGGCCTGCAGAATCGTGAAGAACCAGCGCTGCGTGGTGGCATCGAAGTAGCACTTCGGGTCGCTGGTGAAATCCCCAAAGACTGGGTTCGCGCCGCGGATGATTTCCGGCGCCAGCCCCAGGAACTGGTTAATCGCGATCGGCGCCGTCGCCGCGCTGCCATCCGTACGGAAGACACGGATGGCCGTGTTGATGCTCTCGAAGACGAAGCCGTTGCCAGCGCAGAGCGCCTGATCCGGCGGCTCCAGGCTGAACTGCGTGCCGGCGAACGCGCCCGTTCCCGCCAGCCGCTGATCGAGATGGTTGAGGCCGGCGAAGCCGCGGAAGCCCGCATTGCTCGCCGCGATGGCGCTTCCGGCCGGCGACGGAACGTGCGAGGCATCCACGTGGACGATAGTGGAAGAGTGCGGAATCTCCTCGCCGACATCACCGGCGGGGCTGATCTCCTGGCTGGTGTCGCCGCCCTTCGTGGCGGCGGCGCCTGTCGCCTTCAACGAGGCGGCGCCCTTGAAAGCGACCGTGGTCAGGGTGCCGTTCGCGCCGGCCGCCGCGCGCGTGCCAGTGACATGGAACGCGAACAGGGTGCCGGTGACAAGCGCGACGAGCGCGATGCCGCTAGCAGCCAACAGCACAGATCGTCTCGGATGATGCATGAACTACCTTCTCGTTTTATGGACATAGCCGGCCCATCTCCCCACACGAGCCGCTCTCTCGACATAAGCCACAGCGCCAGGAGGGGCATCTCCGCCTGCCGCCGCCAAAGCTCCACCCAAACAGCTTTGCTCTTTTTCAGTCTTCAGGCGCCGTCGTCAGAGATGTGGGCAGGTATTCCGCGCAACGTGAATACCGCCATACGCCCACGCAGATGCGCTCCCAATCCGGCGCCGCCATTGCGTCTTGGCATGCTCCTTCCATCATCGCTGATCATCGGCGGCACGCCGTTGCGCCGCTTGCAGAGCAGGCTGCATTGTAACGCTCTTACATCGCGTTGGCAAGCGTCACGGCAGGCACGCGAGCGCGCAGCCGCGCGTGTGAAGGTGATGCCGGCAAATCGGTAAAAAATCTGTAAAGCTGCCGCGCCCATGCCCGTCAAACGTCGGCGGCAAGTGACTGCTCGGCCGTATGTCCGTTACTCAGTACAGCGGGGAGCGACAATTTCCCGTCCGTCACCCTGTGTACGGCGAGCATGCGTCAGCTCAGCCTATTGACGCGTCGCCGCCTTGCAGGTATCCTAATCGTGGTGTGATTTCTCCTTCTCGCACCGCGCGCCGCTGTTCTGGCGCCGCGAGCCGCATCCGCGCATGCCCGTCGTCTCGTGAGCTGAACGCCGCGCGTCGCGTAACATGCGTGCGTAGTTTTCTCTATGGCAGGGCTTTGGGATGGATGTTGGTTGGAGGAAAGGAGACGAATACCCCTCGCTACTGGCGCATCTTCGACGCATCATCACGCAATCCCTCACGACACGAGCACACGCGGTGCGACGGCGCACCGCGATCCCCTCGACGACCCGGGCATGGGGCCGGGTCGCTTCTACGAGAGAGAAGGTTCCATGCGTCTTCTGAGCAACAAGAAGCGCGTCGCGCTGCTTGGTCTCACCAGTCTCGCGGCCGTCGCCACCATCGCGGCCACCCTCTTTATCGGCCATGGCGCGCCCGCGCGCGCCGCGACCGGCTTGCAGGTCTCCTTCACGCACCTCAAGGCCGCCGGCACCGGCGGCATCGCCTCCTCGGTCACTGGCGCCTCCGGCGTCAACGGGCCTGAGATCGCCCCGCAGTTCGACAAAGACGACACCGGCCTGCAGGGCAAGTCCCCGGCCGGCGCCCCGACCACCGCGCCCAACCCGCGCGGCAACGGCGTCGCCAACAACAACCCCGGCGCCACCGGCTTCGCCGGCGTCAACCACTTCGACAACCGCTTCGGCAGCAACCTGGGCAACAACCAGTTCAGCCTGGAGCCGCCGGACCAGGGCATGTGCGTCGGCAACGGCTTCGTCATTGACGCCGTCAACGATGTCGTGGGCATCTACAATGCCAAGACGCACGCGCGCATCGGCGTGCCGACCGCGCTCAACTCGTTCTTCGGCCTGGCCCCGGCCATCACGCGCAGCAATCCGCTGGTCTTCGGCTCCGAGGCCACCGACCCGAAGTGCCTCTACGACGCGCAGACGCACCGCTTCTTCGCCACCACCCTCATCCTCGACCAGGATCCGGTGTCCGGCGCATTCACCGGCAACACGCGCGTGCTCATCGGCGTTAGCCAGACCAGCGACCCGACCGGCGCCTTCAACATCTTCAGCATTGACACCACCAATGGCGACGGCACGGTGCCCGGCCACCCCGGCTGCCCCTGCCTCGGCGACCAGCCGCTGCTCGGCGCCGACGCCAACGGCGTCTACATCTCTACCAACGAGTTCCCCTTCTTCCAGGACGGCTTCAACGGCACGCAGCTCTACGCGATGTCGAAGTCCGCGCTGGTGAACGCGACGGCCGGCGCCGACATCACCAACGCCGTCGCCACGATCAACGTCGGCCAGACCATCACCACGCCCGACGCCGGCGGCATCTGGGGCTCGCTCCAGCCCGCCATCACGCCTCCGGGCGGCCGCTTCGAGACGGCCAACGGCGGCACCGAGTACCTGCTGGCCAGCCTCGACTTCTTCGGCACGCTGGACAACCGGCTCGCCGCCTGGGCGCTGACCAACACCTCCTCGCTCAACAGCAGCACGCCGACCCTCGGCCTGCAGCACGTGATCATCGGCAGCGAGACCTACGGCCAGCCGGGCCTCGTCCCACAGAAGGCCGGCAGCACTCCGCTCGGCGACCTGCTGGGCCTGCCTGAGGGCCCGATCAACGCCAACGATGACCGCATGAATCAGGTCGTCTTCGCCGACGGCAAGCTGTTCTCCGGCGTCAACACGACCATCGGCGACGGCAAGCGCGCCGGCATCGCCTACTTCATCGTCCAGCCCGAGATGGATCACGGCACCCTCACGGCCAAGACCGACAAACAGGGCTACGTCTCCGTTGACGGCAACAGCGTTGTCTACCCCTCCATCGGCGTCAACCCGGACGGCAACGCCGTGATGTCCTTCTCGCTGGTCGGGCCGGACTTCTTCCCCAGCGCGGCCTACGTCACCATCAACGGTGGCGGCCACGCCAGCAAGGTCCACGTCTCCGGCGCCGGCGTCGGCCCGCAGGACGGCTTCGAGGAATACCCCCAGGCATTCGGCGGCCGCCCGCGCTGGGGCGACTACTCCGCCGCCGTGGCGGACGAGAGCGGCAACATCTGGCTGGCAGCCGAGTCCATCAACCAGAGCTGCGACCTCGCCACCTTCGAGGCCACCAACTTCACCTGCGGCAACACCCGCAGCCAGCTCGCCAACTGGGGCACGTTCATCACCAGCGTCAACCCGAACGTTGACGATGGCGACTAGCTCACCCCTCGCCTCCTAACTGACCGGGCGGGCGCTCTCCCGGGAGCGCCCGCTCCACCATCCCGATCCAATCCCTGCGATATTCGACACGAAGCCCGGTTTGGTTCCCACATGGGAGCCGCCGGGCTTCGTGTCGTTCCATCGGCAAGGACGGCACGGACGCGCCTCCCCCTCTCCACCTGCCTCTCCGTCTGGCGAACGTACCGCAAATTCGTGCCCATTCGTCCCTTGGTTCGGCCCCATACTTGCTGGAATCATCTCCGCGCCTCGATGCGCCCGCCGCTCGCCATAGCATGGGGGGGAGACGCGAGCGCCGGCTCGCGGCTGTGTTTGGGTGGAAAGGAGGCGGCCCGACCAGGAGAGAGCAGCAAGAGAACAGTCGGACTCCGACGCGCTATCTGGCAACCCTCACGCGGCATTCGCGCCGCGCCATCTCGAACGCCCGGAACACGCGGGGGCCGGGCGCACGCCAGCGAGAGAGAAGGTTCCATGCGTCAGTACGATTTCGCGCACGATGACGCGCACGATCGGCGGCGACGCCACCCAGGATGACATCGCGCCAATCGCATCCGCATTGGATCATCCATCGTTTCCCGTCATAGAGGCGGCGCGGGGAGCGCCTCGACACTGCCGCCGGCGGGATACGGCCGATTTGGGGCCCGCGTGATCGCTTACAAGAGGCCAGTCGCCTCGCGAGCGCGCGGGAGGCACAAGGGATACGCGAGTGTTATGAGGAGTGGCTTGGATGATGCACTTTCCTCGGCGATCCAGCATTGGATTCGCGATCATCGGCGCGCTGGCGCTCGTCGGCGCGCTCGTGGCAGTGGCCGTGCCGGCGGCGCACGCCGCCACACGAACCGTCACCGCCAGCTATAACGGCCATCCGCTGAGCGCCACCAGAGTGGCAACCAGCTCGAAAGTCCCCGGCAAGCACATCACCTCCACCGTCCACAACGCCAAGAACGGCCCGCTGGCCTTCAAGGATCACTCCCCCGGCGGCGACGCGGCCCGCGCACGCGCCACGGTCGCCCGCGGCGCGCTCCCCCACACCGCCGGCGCGGCCATCGCCCGCACCGCCCAGGGGCAGCAGCTCGCGAACTTCAACGGCCTGAGCGATCTCGATCAGGCCAACGCCAACGGTGGCGAGGGCGCGGAGGTCACGCCGCCCGACCAGGCGCTCTGCGTCGGCTCCGTCTCCTCCCTATTCGGCGGTCAGAAGGTCGTGCTCGAGATCGTCAACGACGCCGGCCGATTCTTCACCACCGGCGGCACGCCGTTGACAGCCCCCATCTCCGTCGCGACGCTTTTCCAGGATCCGGGCGCCTTCAGCGACCCGCGCTGCCTGTTCGATCCCACGACACAGACGTTCTTCCTGACCATCATCAGCTCCAACAGCCTGGGGCACACCGTTGACGACGTCTCCGTGATCAACAGCCACGGCCAGACGACCTATCAGTTCGACACGTCGCAAGGCGGCACCTGCTTCGGCGACCAGCCGCACACCGGCTTCGACAACAACGCCGTCTACGTCACCACCGACCAGTTCTGCGGCCCGAATGAGGACAACTTCGAGGGCGCCCTCGTCGTCGCCATCTCGAAGCCACAGCTCGTCAGCCAGGACTTGAGCGTGCATGCGCTCGCGTTCGGCCCCGTCTCGCTGGGTGGCGTCCCCATCCTCACGCTTGAGCCGGCCTTCGGCGACGGCACCAACACCGAGTACCTCGTCAATTCGTTCCCCTTCGACGCATTCGGCAACAGCAACTCGATCGCCAACACGCTTGGCCTGTGGCAGGTCACCGGCGATCGCCACCTGACCACCGGCGGCACCGTCACATTGAGCGGGCGTATCATCACCAGCGAGACCTACGCCTTCCCGATGCCCGCCGCCAGCACCGGCACCGGCGCCCTCACCTGCGTGCCGTTCCTCGTCGCGATCAACTGCCCCGCCGGCATTCTGGTCGAGTCGGAGCCGTTCCTGGATGCCGGCGACAGCCGTATGCAGCAGGTGCAGTTCCTCGCGGATAAGAGCGGTCCGCGACTCTTCACCGAGCTCGACACCGCCATCACCATCGGCACCGATCCCTCCGCACGCGACGGCATCGCCTGGTTCGAGATCAACCCGGCGGCCCACAAAGTCACCGACCAGGGCTATATCGCCGCCGCCGGCAAGTACCTGCTCTATCCCGCGCTCATTCACACGTTGAGCGGCACCTCGGTGATCACCTTCTCGCTGACCAGCCCGACGCTCAACCCGTCCACCGCCTTCGTCGTCCGGAAGGCTGGCGGCAAGTCCTTCGGCAGCATCCAGATAACCGGCGTTGGCGCAGGCCCCCATGTCAGCTTCGCCGGGCCGCTCGTCAACCGCGTGCGCTGGGGTGACTACTCCTTCTCCGTGCTCGACCCCAACGGCATCAACATCTGGGGCGCCGCGGAGTACATCCCGCCGGCCAAAGATCAGGATCCGATCGACAACTGGGGCACTCGCGTCTGGGACGTAGCGGGCGCCCACTAGCGTCCTCTCGCCCCTACGCGCATCGTCTCGGCAGGTGTGAGCGTGTCTGACACACACGCCCACACCTCCGCCAGTTCAGCGTGACATGAGGACATGAGGAGGAAGTCGGCGCGACCCCGAACACTCGACTATGCCGACCGCGCCCTCTTTCTCCGCCACACCGGCCGGGCTTCCTCTCATGGAGGTCCGGCCCTTCTTCTGTCTTTTCTTGTATAGGCACACCTCCTCACCCAACGGTGAACGTCGCGGACAGCGCCACCCCATCCTGGCTGGCGCCGCCCGCGCCATACACCAGCTTCACCCGATACGTCCCCGCCGCGCTCGCGCCGGCTGGGATGCCGATCCGCTGCGGCGTCACGCTGCCCGGCGCCAGCGTGATCAGCCGCACCGGCGTCAGCAGCTTACAAACGCCTCCGGCGGACTGCCACGAACCCTGCGCCAGCTTCTCCAGTTGCACGGATGTGCAGCCCGTATGGTGATCGCTGACCACGATCTTCATGTTCAGCCCATTCTCGATCGTGACCAACACCGGATCGCTGGGCGCATAGGCCGCCTTGTCGAGCATCAGCCGCACCGCTCCCGGCGTGGCGGTGGCCGTCGCTCTCCCCCCGCCCGGCGTCACGGTGGATGACGGCGTTGGCAGGCGCTGTGACGGGATCGGCGTGCCATTGACCACCACCGTCGCATCGGCGGCAGGCGCCGTGCCGCCCGCCGCGCCGCCGCCCTGCCCGCTCACGCCGCATCCCACCAGCAGCCCACACACCCCCGCGATCACCCATCCCAAGTGAGCCATTCGATTTCGTTGTCGTCGCATGCGGCCGTCCCTCCTTCGTCTTGTACAAGACGCGGAACCCGGCGCCACGGTTCCCACAGCCACCGTGCCGATGTCATTTGCTTCTTGGCCTTGGAATACGCCGCTGCTCCAGTCCGCGACGGCGGACGTCGCGGCGGCACGCCCTCCAGGCGCGATTGCCATCGCCGGCTGGCCGGTTGGCCGTCGCGGATGGTCTATCCGCGTTCATTCGTCAAAACGCATCATGCCGGGAGGCCAGCGAACGACAACGGCTCAACACACAGCGACACCCCCCATCCCCCCACTCGCTGCCCACCCGCTCTTGCGCGATGCAAAGCAAGGCGCTAAAATATGGTCGCACTATGACGCGGACGGCAAGGTTCGTGTGCGGCTTCTCGTCGCCCGCGCACGCTGTGGACGAATGCGCTGTCGAACGATCGCGGACGTGTGGTCATGGGGAAAGGAGGGCATCGCGTCGTCGCGTGCGGCACATCCGCCCGCGTATCCTCACTACAACGGCACAGCGCACGCACTCACCCACGGCGCCTTTTCGCGCTTCCCAGTACATCTCGGCGCATACCCCGGAATCTCGCATACTCCGCATCAAACTCCACGCGCAACTCGCTGACCCTTGATGCTGGGGCCGAGTTGCTCATTCGAGAGAGAAGGTTCCATGCGTCAATTCCTCACGGTCAAGCGTATCGCCATCGGCGGCGTCACCGCCCTCGCCCTGCTCTCGACCCTCGCGGCGACGCTCGTCATCGGCCACCAGGGCACGGCGCGCGCCGCTGCCCCGCAACTCACCACCTCGCGTCTCACCTCCCACGGCACCGGCAGGCTCGGCGCCGCCAGCGCCGCCCTCAGCGGCCCAGCCGTCAAGCACCGCTTCCGCCAGCCCTTTGAGAAGGACGACGCGAGCAGCGGCAGTACCGCCGGCCACATCACCACCCTCACCGTCCCCAACCCCAAGCCCAACGAGCTCGCCAATAACACTCGCGGCGCCACCGGCTTCCAGGGGTTGACGGACTTCCAGCAGGCGAACGCCGGCACCGGCATCTACGCCAACTCGCAGTTCGACCTCGAGCCGCCCGACCAGGGCATGTGCGTCGGCAACGGCTTCGTCTTCGAGACGATCAACCTCGCCAACGCCGTCTACAACGCGCGCACCGGCGCGCAGCTTAGCGGCCCTACCCCGCTCAACCAGTTCCTCAACGTCGCCCCCGCCTCCACCAATGGCGGCGCGCCGTTCGGCCCCTTCCTGAGCGACCCGAAGTGCTACTTCGACGCCGCGACCGGCCGCTGGTTCTTCACTGTGCTCGAGATCGACATTGACGCGCCCACCGGCAATTTCGCCACACCCGGCCACAGCAGCACCTTCATCGCCGTCAGCCAGACCGGCGACCCGACCGGCGCCTTCAACATCTTCAGCTTCGACACCACCGACGGCGACGGTTCCCTGCCCGGCCATCCCGGCTGCCCCTGCCTCGGCGACCAGCCGCTGATCGGCGCCGACGCCAACGGCTTCTACGTCACCACCAACGAGTTCCCGATCTTCAACAACGGCTTCAACGGCGCCCAGGTCTACGCCATCTCCAAGCGCGCTCTCGTCGCCGGCGCCCTCTCGTCCGTCGTCCAGATCAACGCGGGCGTCATCCCCACGCCCGATGCCGGCGGCATCTGGTTCTCCATCCAGCCCGCCGAGACCCCTCCCAGCGGCGCCTTCGAGCGCGCCAACGGCGGCACCGAGTATTTCCTCAGCAGCCTCGACTTCTTCAACTCGCTCGACAACCGCATCACCGTCTGGGCGCTGACCAACACGGCATCGCTCGATAGCGCCTCGCCATCGGTCAGCCTGGATCATCAGGTCATCACCACCGAGACCTACGGCCTCGCGCCGCCCTCCACCCAGAAGGCCGGCCCAATCCCCCTGGGCGATCTCGTCGGTGCGCCCGAAGCCCCGCTGGATAGCAACGACGACCGCATGAACCAGGTCGTCTTCGCCGATGGCAAGCTCTGGTCCGCTGTGGATACCGTCGTCAGCGGCAATCGCGCCGGCATCGCCTACTTCGTCGTCGAGCCGAAGACCGATCACGGCCACCTGGCCGCTCGCGTCACCGATCAGGGCTACGTCACCGTCGCCGGCCAGAACACCACCTACCCATCCATCGGCGTAACGCCGGACGGCACCGCCGTCATGACCTTCTCGCTGGTCGGACCGGACTTCTTCCCCAGCGCGGCGTTCGTGCGCCTCGACAAGGGCAACCGCAAGGTTCACATCTCCGGCGCCGGTGTTGGCCCTGAGGACGGCTTCTCCGCCTACCTCTTCGACCGCCCGCGCTGGGGTGACTACTCCGCCGCCGTGGCCGACGAGAGCGGCAACATCTGGCTGGCGCAGGAATACATCGGCCAGTCCTGCACCGACGCCCAGTACGCCGCCGACTTCACCTGTGGCGGCACCCGCGGCTTCTTCGCCAACTTCGGCACCTTCATCACCCGTATCGCCGCCGGCGAAGCCGACGACAATTAGGGTGATCAGCATGCAACGCTGAGCGCCCGTGCTGCGGCATCCTGCCGCGTGTGCGTGCGCCGGGCCGGGGGATTCGGCATTGCGCCGTCTCTCCCGGCCCACCCTCCGTCTTTCCCACTATTCCCATCGCTGCACGCCACTTGACGCGCCGCCGCCGCCGATGCTACACTGGATGCGCACGGGCGATTAGCTCAGTTGGTTAGAGCGCCACGTTGACATCGTGGAGGTCGGGGATTCGAGCTCCTCATCGCCCACCCCGGTAACGGCCGCTGGAGACACACCCTCCGGCGGCTTTTTTCATGTCCGCCCCGGCACATCACCCTCAACAGCAATCGGCATGACCTGCCGCCCCATCACCTCTGCCGTATGCTACAATGCCCGGCAACTGGATACATTTCTCCCGGCGTCATCCACCGCGCCGGATCGAGTTGAGAGCTGGGAGCGCACCACCCCTATGAGCGAGACACCACAATCCGAGCAATCCGCCGCCGTCCAGACCGCGCAGATCGAGCGCACCCACGCCGAGGCGAGCCAAACGGAAGCGGATCAGCGCCTCCCGCTGCGCCCCGAAACCGCGCCCAAATTCGCCCCCCGCGCCCTGCGCGACAGCCTCACCACCGCCCAGACCCGCGCCCGTGGCGCCGCCCACCTAAGCGGCGAACGCCTCTCCGGCCTGCTCTACGGCCCCGGCGCCGTCGAGGCCCACCGCGCCCCCTACAACCAGCGCTACGCCCCCAACTACCACGAGGCCACCCGCGAAGAAACGGCCAAACCCGGCCGCTAACCTCGTATCTCGCTCTCCCATCGTGGTAAGCCAAAACCCGCCCAGCTTGCTGGTTGTAGGGGCGCGGCATGCCACGCCCGCCCGCGCGCCTACCCCCGAATACGGGAACATCACAGAACATCCGCTCTAGCCGATACCCCGCTGCAGTAGCGCATGTCATCACCCGTCGCCTTGACAAATAGGAAATTATATTCTATATTGTAGTCTCTACCACCTCACATCACGCCCGCTCCCCGGTGGCACGTTTCCTCTCACGCACGGGAATGTCCGGGGTGGCCTCGCATGGCGATAGATCGGCCGGCATGCCCTCTCTAGCTGAAGGGAATCCCCTATGCGCCTCATCCTCATCCCTCCGCCCCTACCTCCACAGCGCGGCCCCCGCGTCCCTTGCCGCCTAACATCCTATGCGTTCCCCTTCCATTCCTCCGTGAACCACTCTCCCCTCCGTCTCCTTGGTGTTCGCTCTTGTCTCCTCCGTGCTGATCCGCGTCTTCATCCCCAAGTGGCAACCCCTTTGCCAAAAACGGCAACATCCCCTTGCCGTTTCTTGCCGCTTTTGCCGCTCAGAACGCGCAGTGTCACGTTGCTGATCCGCACCACACGGCTTGAATTCAACCTTCGTCCCCAATCATCATTCATAACAAAATCAAAAAGCGGCAAAAACGGCAATGGTGACCATCCCAGTCAACATCCCCCTCTTCCTCCATCCTCCCTTCCTCTCTCCCGCCACCTCTGCGACCTCTGCGACCTCTGCGACCTCTGCGACCTCTGCGACCTCTGCGACCTCTGCGGTTCAATCCTCTCCTCCTCCGTGTCGGTTCTCGTCTTAGCTCTCGTCACGCAGCGGCGTGAACGGTGGCGGCGTGAACGACGGCCGCTCCGCCGCGAAGCGCTCGTACTGTTCCCGCGTCAGCGCCAGCCCCCGCGCCATGCACCACTCCCAGAACGGCACGTAATGCGTGCGCGCCGTCCGATGCTCCAGCATCATCAGCTCCGAGGCCAGGCTGCCGTCGTCCAGATATCCGCCATCCCGCCATGCCTGATACAGCGGCTCATGATCGTAGGGGATGGAGCGGTGCTCGAAGCGCCACATCACGCCATCCCAGCGGAACAGCCCATACTGCGCGTTGACATCCCCATTGAACGGGCAGCCCACCGCGCCCACCACCACCACATGCGTCCCCGCCACCATGCGCTCGTGCGGGTAGTGAATGTGCGCCCCGATCACCGTCCGCTCCTCCACTCCCGCCAGCGCCTCGGCCACCTCCGCATCAGCGCGCAGCCGGCCCATCCCCTCGCGCGAGTGGCGCGGGCTGCCATGCACCAGCCGGATCGGCGCCGCCCCCGGCAGTTCCACCCGCAGGCTGAAGGGCAGCGCCTCCAGCCACGCCAGCCACTCCGGCGTCAGCTCCTCCAGCGCCAGCCGCACCGGCGTCGTCCACGCGCTGCCCCAGTCGCGCGGCACCAGCTCGCCGCGCGCGAGCGCCACCAGCCACGTATCGTGATTCCCGCTGATCGCCGGATATCCCAATGGCGCGAGCCGCTCCAGCACCGCCCGCCCCTGCGGCCCCCGATTCACGAAATCGCCCGCCACCACGATCCGATCCGGCCGCACCCGCGCCAGATCGGCCAGCACCGCCTCCAGCGCCGGCAGATTCCCGTGGATGTCGGCGATCACCGCCAGCGTTGGTTCTGCCGCCGCCGCCGCCTGGCCCTCAGTTCGGGCCGCGTCTTTGATCTGCTTCTGAGACTCCGCCACGGCCTAACGCTCACTGATCTCGACACTGGTGATCACATCGCCCGGCTGCCGGTCGCGCTGCGGATCACGCTCGCGAATGCTATTCACCACATCCATTCCACTCACCACCTTGCCGAAGACAGCGTGCTTCCCGTTCAGGTGCGGCGTCGGCCCATAGGTAATGAAGAACTGCGAGCCATTGGTATTCGCTCCCGCGTTCGCCATGCTCAGGATGCCCGCCCCCTCGTGCTTGAGCGCCAGCGCCCCGCGCTCGTCGTTGAAGCGGTAGCCTGGCCCGCCCGTCCCCGTTCCCGTCGGGTCGCCGCCTTGCACCATGAATCCCTTGATCACACGATGAAACGTCGTGCCGTCGTAGAAGCCCTCGCGCGCCAGGAAGACGAAGTTGTTCACCGTCGCCGGCGCCTCCTTCGCGAAGAGCTGCACCGCGAAGTCGCCCTTGTTCGTGTGGAACGTCGCGAGATACTGCTTGTTCGGATCGATCCCCATCTGTGGCGGTGCGCTGTATTGCTTGGCCATAACCTTCCCTCCTCCTCTCCGAGCCACCTCGGCCCGGCGTCATCCAGAGCTATATCGTACCGCACGCCCGACCCTGCGTCATACCCCAGTCATACCCCGCCTATTCCGCGCGTCATACTATAGTCCAAATGGCGAGTGCGGCCGCGCGCCTGGACGCGGCGCAGATGCGAATGGGGCAGTGCCACCTGGCGAGAAAGGCCGGCAGATGAGAGACGACAAGCGCACCACATCCACATCTCGTGTCCCATCCGCCCGTCGCGGTCATATCTACGCCGTCTGGGCTGGGGTATGCGCCGCGCTGCTGCTCCTCCTGTCCGCCTGCGGAGATAGCCCGCCCCCGCCCGCGCCCATCACGCCGACCACGCTCGCCCCCGCCACGCTCACGCCGCGCCCCGCGACCAGCGCCGACTGGACTATGTACCACGCCAACCCGGCCCGCACCGGCTTCATTGCCGGCGCTCCCGACCCTCGCAGCCTCACTCGCCTCTGGCAGACCCCTCTTGATGGCGCCGTCTACGCCGAGCCGCTCGTCGTCCGCGGCCACGTGCTCGTGGCGACCGAGCACGACACCCTGTATGCCCTAGACGCGCGCACCGGCCAGGTGCAGTGGCGCACCTCCGTCGGCCAGCCGGTGCCGCTCTCCGCGCTGCCCTGCGGCAACATTGACCCGCTCGGCATCACCGGCACACCGGTCTACGATCCGCGCACCAACCTCGTCTTCGCCGTCGCCGAGATCACCGGCTCGGCCCACGAGCTCGTCGGCCTGGACCCCGATACCGGCCAGGTCAAGGTCCGCCGCTCCGTTGACCCGCCCGGCGCCGATCCGACCGTCCTCCAGCAGCGCGCCGCCCTCGCCCTCGCCGGCGACCATGTTTACATCGCCTATGGTGGCCTCTTCGGCGACTGCGGCAACTACCACGGCACCGTCGTCGCCGCGCGCACCGATGGCGCCGGCGTGCTGCTCACCTATCAGGTGCCAACCCAGCGCGAGGCTGGCATTTGGGCCACGCCTGGGCTGGTCCTAGACGCCCAGGGCAACTTGTACGTCTCCGTCGGCAACGGCGCCGCCACCGGCGGCGACTGGGACCACAGCGATTCCATCCTGCGCCTCTCGCCCACGCTCCAGCTTCAGGATGGCTTCGCGCCGAGCAGTTGGCCGCAAGAGAACGCGGGAGATGCCGACCTCGGCTCAATGGGGCCGGTGCTGCTGCCCAGCGGGCTGGTCTACGCCAACGGCAAAGGCGGGCAGGGCTACCTGCTGCGCGCCGATCACCTCGGCGGCGTCGGCGGTCAGCTCCAAACGCTGCAAGTCTGCCGTGCCTACGGGGGCGCTGCCGTCAGCGGGCAATCCCTCTTCATCCCCTGCACCAACGGCCTGCGCCAGCTCACCCTCACCTCCGCCACATCCACCCCAAGCGTATCACTCGGCTGGCACGCCCCCGCGCAGGTGACCGGCTCGCCCATCGTCGCCGGCCAGACGGTCTACAGCCTCGACACCTCCCCTTCCGGCACGCTCTACGCGCTCGACGCCGCCACGGGCGCGGTCCGCGCGACGCTCCCCGTCGGTCCCATCTCGCGCTTCGCCACGCCCACGCTCTCGCAGCGCACCCTCTTCATCGGCACATTGGCGGGCATCGTCGCCGTCACCATCAGCGCGTAAGGAAGGGCGAGTGATCATTTGCGGCCAAAACGCCTTCCCCTCAACGCCCGCCATCCGGTGCCGGCATGCGGAGCGCGCCTAGCGCACGTCGAGCAACTCCACGTCGAAGATCAGCGTCGCGTTCGGCGGAATCACCCCGCCTGCCCCGCGCGCTCCATAGCCCAGCTCCGGCGGGATGATCAGCCGGCGCTGCCCGCCCACACGCATCCCTTGCACGCCCTCATCCCAGCCGCGAATCACCTGCCCGCGCCCCAGCGCGAACGCGAACGGCTGGTTGCGCCCGCGCGAGCCGTCGAACTCTGTCCCATTCGTCAGCCAGCCCGTATAATGCACCGTCACCTGCTGGCCCGCCCGCGCCTCGGCCCCGCTCCCCCGCGCTACCTCGATGTACTGCAAGCCGCTGGGTGTCGGCATGGGCGTCCCCTGCACCTGGGGCGGCCCGCCGTGTTGTTCTGCCACGCCTGTTCTCGCTTTCTCCACTCGACGCTCGTTGAGGCGCGCACCGTGCCCACGCCCCAATATCACAGAAACCGGCGCAGGAAGCCCCGTCCCTTTAGGGCGGGAAGGAATGCGCCGCTGCCGTCAGGCAGGGATGTTTTTCATCAGTAGACATCGCTTGCGATAGGGGTGAACGTGTGAGAGACTGCCTGTATGAAGCAGATCATCACCGCCAAGCTCAAGCTGCATACGACTCCTGCGCAGTTCCGCGCGCTGCGCCAGACCCAACTGACCTACCGCGACGCGCTGAACTACGTGAGTGGCTATGCCTTCGCACACGGCAAGATGAGCCATGCGGTAGACTTGCAGGACGGCACCTACGCGGCCATCCGCACACGCTTTGGGTTGCCCGCGCAGATGGCCTGCTCAGTGCCACGTCAGGTCGGCGCGACCTACAAGACGCTGTGGACCAAGGTGAAGACCAATGTGGCGGCGCGGGCGGCGGGCAAGACGAAGAAGCACTACCGAGGCCTGGATACCGTGCCGCGCTTCATCTCGCCTACATTGACCTACCAGTTTGGCAAGGACTACAGCTTCAAGACGGACCGGCGGGTGAGCCTCCTGACCTTGGATGGGCGGGTGATTCTGCCCTATAGCGGCTATGCCCGGCACGTGTCCCTCATCCAGCAGGGGGCGCGCATCGGCGCCGCCAAGCTCTGGTATGACAAGCCGCGCCAGCAGTTCTACCTGCTGGTGAGTCTGGAGATTGCGGTCGCGGACCCGAGTCCTGAGGCGCATCAACGTCTCGTCGGCGTGGACGTGGGCCAGCGGTATCTGGCCGCCGCCACGGACACACAAAACCGTACACGGTTCTTTCCTGGCAAAGAGGCCCGTGCCCAGGCAGACCACTACGCCCGGCTGCGGAAGCGATTGCAGCAGAAAGGCACTCGCTCGGCCACACGACGACTCATCGTGATCGCCGGGAGAGAGAGACGGTTGAAGCAAGATCGCAACCACGTCATCAGCCGGCAGATCGTGGACGCCTATCCGCACAGCCTCATTGGCCTGGAAGACCTGACCCACATCCGTGAGCGGACTAACCGCGGGCACCGTCAGAAGGCCACGGAGAAGCAGCGCCGTGCGAATCGGCACACCTCGCAGTGGGCCTTCGCCGAGCTGCAGGGCTATGTGGCCTACAAAGCACTGCTTGCTGGCAGCATGACCGTGAAGGTGGACGCCTACAAGACCAGTCAAGCATGCCCACGCTGTGGGTACACCGCAGCGGATAACCGGCCCAGCAAAGGATTGCTATTCAGCTGTCAGGCGTGCCGTCTAGTCATCCACGCGGACTTGGTAGGCGCGCGCAACGTCGCGCTCAGAACGCTTCTCGCCCGGCAGGACTGGGTGAGAACGGGCGTCTTGTCGGAACGCCCTGATGTGTCGGACGCTGAAGCCAAAGCCGTGCGGCGGCGACGCTACACGGAGTTGCGGTGGAGTCCAGACACAAGCCCCCGTGCTTGAGCCGGGGGTATCTGACGTAGGAAACTATAGACCACCCATGCCACACGCTGAGGACACGCCCGGCGCGACCGCTAGATCGGACGGTGATTCGTGAGCAGCCACACGCACACACCCGACGACGCGACGCCCGACGACAGCGAGCGATTGGCGGAGATCGCCGCCGCGCTCATCGCCTTCCCCACCCTCGCGGACGACAGCGACGCGCTGGACCGCTGCCTCGCCTGGGCCGTCGAACATGCCCGCTCCCGCGCGCCAGACCTGCGCGTCCAGCGGTACCATTCCGGCGGCAAGCCATCCGCGCTGCTGTGGCACGGCGACACCCCGCCTCGTGTGCTGCTCGTCGGCCACCTGGACGTTGTCGCCGCCTCCGAACCGAATGCCTTCACCCCGCGACGTGACGAGCGCGGCCGGCTCTATGGCCGTGGCGCCGCCGACATGAAAGGCCCTGTCGCGGCCCTGCTGGACCTTCTGGCTTGCGAGCGCCTGCCCAGCCTGGGCCTGCTCCTCACCACTGACGAAGAAAGCGGCGGCGAGCATGGCGCGCTCCACGTGCTGGAGCGCATGGAGACGCCGCCTGAGGTCGTGCTGCTGCCCGACGGCGGTGCCAACATGCGCCTCATCCGCGAGCAGAAAGGCGTGCTGCGGCTGGCGCTCTCCACACATGGCACGGCGGCGCACGGCTCTCGTCCCTGGCTGGGCGCGAGCGCCATCGAGCGCCTCTACGCCGGCTACGAGGAGCTGCGCCGCCGCTACCCCATCCCCACGGACGAAGATGACTGGCGCGTCTCCATCACCCTCACCGATCTCCGTAGCGAAGGCAACTCGCCCAATACCCTCCCCCAGGCCGCCAGCGGCATCCTCGATATCCGCTATCCCGCCGGCGCTTCGCCTTCCACCGCTGACACGTCCACCGCTCTTGCTGGCGAGATCGCGGCCATCCTCCGCCCCTTCCACACCGCCACCCGGACACTGCTGCGCGGCCCCGCCTTCCGTCTGGACGATCACTCGCCCTCGGTCGCCCTGCTGCAAGCGGCGGCGCGGCGCGAGCTTGGGCACGACCTCCCGCTCGCCCGCGAGGCGGGCGCCTCGGATGCGCGCTTCTTCGCCGCCCGCGGCATCCCCACCCTCATCTTCCAGCCCGAATGCGCCAACTGGCACAGCCACGACGAATGGATCGCCCTGCTCAGCCTGGCGCGCTTCCGCGCCGTCTGCGCTCGCTTCATCCATGAGGCGCTTGCCTGACCCATAGGCGGCCATACGATGGCAAGCGTGGCGCGGCGTTTGTGTGACGAAGGAGGATGTGCTATCCTGAGCGGCGGACCGACGAGGCGGCAAGATGGCGCTGGCAGTGAGGAGACGCTGACGAGGAGACGGCACGCGGCCCGGTCACTGCCACGGTAAACAGACGAACAAGAGACGGTGTGCCGGCCAGTTGGGAAGAGGGGGCGTATGGTCGTGAACTGGGTACAGCGGCGCGGCTCCGATCGCGATGTCGAGCGCCGCACGCGACAGATCAAGGAGATCGTGCGCCTTGGCACCGAGCTGCGTGCCGAGATGGGGCTTGAGAGCATCCTGGCGCATGTTGTGGACGCCATCAGCGGCACACTGGGCTTCCAGGTCGCCGTGCTCAACCTCTTCCCTTCGGGCGCCGAGTACGCCGAGGTGGTCGCCACCACTGGCCTGACCGACGCTGAGCGCCAACGCCTGATCAAGTCACCCCCTGCCGTCTCCCGGCTCTTCTCCGTGATGCGGCCGGAATTCTGTGTCGGTCGCTCCTATTTCATCAGCCATCTCTACAAACACCTGCTCGAAGGGGTCGAGGGTGTCACCGTCTACACGCCCCAGCCCCCCAGTGCCCAGCGCTCCCCCGATGCCTGGCACCCCGAAGACGTGCTCTTCGTCCCGCTCTACAGCCCGCGTCACGAGGGGGAAATCCTCGGCATCCTCTCGCTCGACCAGCCCGACGACGGCAAGATTCCTTCCCTCGAGACCCTGGAGATTGTCGAGCTGTTCGCCAGCCAGGCCGCCCTCGCCATTGACACCTCGGCGCTCTTCCAGGAGCGTGAACAGGAACGTGGCGCCCTCGAAGACCAGCTTTTCGCGCTGCTCTACCATCTGGAGCAGGTGCGCCAGGGCAATCTGGAGGTACGAGTACAGGCCGACGATCAGGCGCTGCGACCGATGGCCGAGTCGCTCAACGCGGTGCTGGAGGCGCTCAGCAAGCTCCTGCGAGAGACACGTCAGGCTGGCGTGGTGGTTGCCGAGAACGCCGCCGGCATGCGTGACGCCGCCACTCAGCTCGTCACCAACGCCCAACACCAGGCAGATCAGATTCTAGAGGTCTCGACCGCCATTGGCGACATGGCCGCCAGCGTCCACACCATCGCCGACATCGCCCATCGGGCGGCTGGCGAGGCGCACGAGGCCATCGAAATCTCGCGGGAAGGGCGCGATGCGGCTGAGCATGCGGCCGAGGGCATGAGCCAGGTGCGCGAGATGGCGATACAGTCCGTCAAGAAGATGAAGCGGCTTGGCGAGAGCAGCCAGGAGATCGGCGAGATCGTGCAGATGGTCTCCGACTTCACCAGCCAGACTAATCTGCTCGCCCTCAACGCCGCCATCGAAGCGGCGCGCGCCGGCGAGAACGGCCGTGGCTTCGCCATCGTCGCACAGGAGATCCGCAACCTCGCCAACAGCAGCGCCGAGGCGACCAAACAAATCCATGCGCGCATCAAGGGCATGCAGAACGAGACGAATAGCGTCGTCATCGCCATCGAGCACAGCACACAGCAGGTCGTGCTTCAGTCTGAGCTGGCGCTGCGGGCGGGCGCCGCGCTTGAGGCCGTGGATCTTGCCACACGGAAGCTGGCACAAGCCATCGCCGTCATGAACGACACGGCCACACAACAGGCTGAGACTGCCGCCGCCATCTCGCGCTCGATGGCGGACATCGCCGACATCACCATGCAAACCCGCGACAGCATGGAAGAGAGTCGTGCCGCGCTGGATCGCCTGGAAGAGCTGGCGCGCGCGCTCCTGCGCTCGATCAGCGTCTTCCGCCTCGGCGCGGCGCCGGAGCGCGAGGCAGAGCTGCCGGCCCCCACGCTCTCCCCCGCCGCCACGCCGGAGATCACCACACAGCCTATGCCCGCCGTGAGCATCCCAGGCTCAGCGGCTTCTATCCCCCTCTATGCCCCTCCTCATGTCGTCGCGCCATCCCCCGTCGCGCGCGGCGCGACGACGAGGGCTTTGCCGCAATCGTCGGCTCCCTTGCCTCCACTGCCGCCATTGCCTCAGTCCGTGGCCGCGCCGCCTCCCGACTCCAGCAGACCATCCGCCCACGGAGACAGGGCTTTCCCAAGCGCCCCAAATTCCCATCTTCCCTCGTCGCCACGATCGTTCCCATCGCTCAGCGGACCGCTCGGAGAGGATCGGCACGACGCTGCGCCGCCGATACCCGCGCGTGCGCATCACGAAACCTCCGCGCTCCCCACTCTGGAGCGCGACGAGCGCGACGTACAAGGCTGACCGGCAGCGCCCGCTCGCCTGCTCGCCTAGCGGCATGGATACGGGCGGGAAGCGGTCGCGTCCGGATATCCGCACTCGCCACCGGTAGTGTTAGCTGGCCGCGGCGCTTAACGACGTCGCGCCATCATGTGGGGCAGTGGATTGAGGATGATCGGCTGGCGGGGATTCGATCACAGAGATGCCGACGAGGTCCGCGGTAGTGGCGTTGAGGGCGGTTGCCAGGCGGCGCAACACGTAGGGTTGCGGCTCTTCCTTGCCATGCTCCAGATGCGTGATGGTGTCGCGGCGCAGGTCCGTAATATCCGCGAGCTGGCTGATGCTGAGGCCGCTGCGTTGGCGCGCCTGACGTAATCCACGAAGCTTCACGATGACCCTCCTCATTGAGGTGTCGTACCCGATCAAAGGCTCCGTTGCCTCGACCGGCTCGCGGGGATGGCGGGCATACGCGATGGACAACCTGATCACGCGCCCGCCTACGGCGCGTCTCAATTATCTCGCCCGCCCCGCACGCTCATTCTACGCCATGCGGAGCGCCGCGTAACGTGGGCGGGGTAGACTGACCGATGTCCAGACAGGTGGGATGGCGGGAGAAGGATCCCGCCGTCCCACCGCGTCTACGCGCCGGGGAAGTGGCACGCGGCCAACTGATTATTCCGCTTCAGCTCCAGCGGCGGCCGGACCTCGCGGCAGATGGGCTGCGCCTTCCAGCAGCGCGGGTGAAATGGACACCCAGTCGGCGGATTCACGGGGCTGGGCACGTCTCCGGTGAGGATGATGCGCTTGCGCGATGACTCCAGCTCTGGGTCCGGGATGGGGCTGGCCGAGAGCAGCGCGATGGTATACGGATGCTGCGGATCCCGGTACACATCTTCGCTGTTGCCGATCTCCATGATCTGACCGAGGTACATGACGGCCACACGGTCACTCACATGCTTGATGGCCGAGAGGTTGTGGGAGATGAAGAGATAGGTGAGGTGGAACTCCTGCTGCAGGTCGCGCATCAGGTTGAGCACCTGCGCCTGGATCGAGACATCCAGCGCCGAGGTGGGCTCGTCGGCCACGATGAATTTGGGATTCAGGGCGAGCGCGCGAGCGATGCCGATGCGCTGGCGCTGGCCGCCGCTGAACTCGTGTGGATAGCGGTTGATCCAGTTGGGATTGAGCCCCACCACCTGCAGCAGCTCGCGCACGCGGGTCGCCCGCTGGTCGCCGCCGCCGCGATTGTAGTTGATGAGCGGCTCCAGGATCACGCGGGCGATGGTGTAGCGGGGGTCCAGCGAGCTGAAGGGATCCTGGAAGATCATCTGCATGTCGCCGCGCCGCTGGCGCAGGGCGTTGGGCGAGAGCCGCGTCAGGTCGTCGCCGTTGAAGATGATCGATCCCGCGGTTGGTGGAATGAGATGCAGGATGGCGCGGCCCAGCGTGGACTTGCCGCAGCCGCTCTCGCCCACCAGGCCGAGCGTCTCGCCACGGCGGATGTCGAAGCTAACGCCGTCCACCGCTTTCACCTGCGCGACCGTGCGGCCGAGCAGCCCACCGCGAATCGGGAAGTATACCTTCACGTCGCGAAGCTGC
>JAICVS010000099.1 GCA_025935195.1 Ktedonobacterales bacterium | reverse complement strand
CGAGCTGGAGGCGGCGCGGCAGCTCCTGACGGCGGCGGGGATCGCGTTCGCCATGGAAGGCGAGGCGCCGACGCTGCCACCGGACGCCGAGGCGGCGCTCTCGTGGGCGGTGCGCGAGGGGGTGACGAACGTGATCCGCCACAGCCGGGCGCGGTGCTGCGCGATCACGCTGGAGCGGCGCAAGGAGCGCGTCGCACTGGAGATACGCGACGACGGGCGCGCGGAGGCGGGCCGCTGGGGGCGCGGGCGCGAGGTGGAGGGACAGGCGACAGGGCAGGCAGCTGGACGGTTCGGCAGCGGACTGCGCGGGCTGGAGGAGCGGGTGCATGCGCTGGAGGGCGAGATCGAGTCCGGTCCGCTGCCGGGCGCGGGGTTCCGTCTCGCCGTCTTGCTGCCGGTGCGGCCGGGCGCGACGCCACGGGAGGCGCTGGCGCGCGGGGCGGAGACATCGCGTTCAGAGCGAGCGGAGGCCTCATGATCCGGGTGTTGCTGGCGGAAGATCAGGCGATGGTGCGCGGGGCGCTGGCCGCGCTGCTGGGCCTGGAAGAGGACATCGCGATCGTCGGCGAGGTCGCGCGCGGCGACGAGGTGCTGGCCGCGGCGGAGGTGGCACGGCCGGACGTGGCGCTACTGGATATCGAGATGCCTGGCGCGAGCGGGCTGGATGTGGCGGCGGAGCTGCATGCACGGCTGCCGGCATGCCGGGTGATCATGCTGACGACCTTCGGCCGGCCCGGCTATCTGCGCCGCGCGATGGAGAGTGGGGTGGTCGGCTTCCTGGTGAAGGACGCGCCGGCGGCGCAGTTGGCGGCGGCGATCCGGCGCGCGGCCAAGGGCGAGCGGGTGGTAGACCCGGCGCTGGCGATGTCGGCGCTCAGCGAGGGCGGCAATCCGCTGACAGAGCGCGAGCGGGATGTGCTGGTGGCAGCGGCGCACGGGGCGAGCATCGCGGAGATCGCGGCGGCGCTGGCCCTCTCCGAAGGCACGGTGCGCAACTATCTATCGGTGGCGATTCAGAAGCTCGGCGCGCACAACCGCGTGGAGGCGGCGCGCATCGCGGAGGCGAAGGGGTGGCTGTGAGCCTGGATGAGGGCGCGGCGCTGTTTAGAGCAACTTTCAGGTTGGTTGAGCGGGTAGCGGGTATCCCGCGTAGGCGAACCGGGCGGCCGCATCTTCGGGAGGAATGGCCTCGATGGCGAGACGCACAGCTTCCTGGAGGGCTTCCCGTGTGCGGGCGTCGAGGCCGCGCACAATCGCCTTTCGGGCAGCACTCTCGCCATATCGCCAATACCGCAAGCGCCGCGCCCAACGCGGTCGCCGCCCTGCTCTCGGCATGAACAACCGCCCCGGATGCGCATCCGGGGCGGCTGATTGAGAGGCTGATTGAAGAATCTGGGTCAGGTTAGATGCCGAGCGCGGTCGAGGGCTGATCCGGCAGATGATGCGGGCTGGCGGGTGGGACCAGCGGCGTCTCGTCGCCGGTGCTCTCCTCCGAAGGGTAGAGCCGCGGCGCCGGCGGCACGGCCACCATGCGCTCGTCGCGGTCGGGCGCGTCCGCGCCCGCGCCCTCCGCGCCGTTCAGCTCGCGCGGCAGCGCCGGCAGCAGCGCCAGCGCGATCACCTCATCCATGGATTCGACCGGGGTAATGGTCATCTCGGCGCGCACGCGCTGCGGGATGTCCACCAGGTCTTTGACGTTCTCGGCGGGCACGATCAGGTTGCGGATGCCCACGCGATGCGCCGCCAGCGCCTTCTCCTTCAGCCCGCCAATCGCCAGCACGCGCCCGCGCAGCGTGATCTCGCCGGTCATGGCGATGTCGCTGCGCACCGGGCGGCGCGTCAGCGCCGAGATCACTGCCGTCGCCATCGTAATACCGCCGGATGGGCCGTCCTTGGGGATGGCGCCTTCGGGCAGGTGGATGTGAATATCGAGATTGTCGGAGAAGCTGGCGGGAATATCCAGCTCGCGGGCGCGCGAGCGGATGTAGGAGAGCGCGGCGCGAGCCGATTCCTGCATCACGTCGCCGAGCTGGCCCGTCACCATCAGGCCGCCCTTGCCCGGCATCGTCACCACCTCGACGGGCAGCAGCGTGCCGCCATGCTCTGTCCAGGCGAGGCCGGTGGCGACGCCGACCTGGCCGCGGTCCTGCGCGCGGTCGGGCGTGTAGCGCGGGACGCCGAGGAACTGTTCGATGTTCTTCTCGGAGAGGCGGATGCGCGCGTCCGGCTTTTGTACGATGCGCAGCGCCGCCTTGCGGCAGACCGTGGCGAGCTGGCGCTCCAGGCCGCGCACGCCGGCCTCGCGGGTATAGCGCGCGATCATGTAGCGCATCGCGCTCTCCGGCACCTGCACCTGGGTGCGCGAGAGGCCATGCTCGCCGAGCACCTTCGGCAGCACGTAGTTGCGGCCGATGGCGATCTTCTCCTCCTCGGTGTAGCCGGGGAGCTGCACGATGTCCATGCGGTCGGCCAGCGGCCGCGGGATGGAGTAGCGGTTGTTGCCGGTGCAGATGAAGAAGGCCTCGGAGAGGTCGTACGGCACTTCCAGGTAGTGATCGGTGAAGGTACTGTTCTGCTCCGGGTCGAGCACCTCCAGCAGCGCCGCCGAGGGGTCGCCGCGGTAGTCCGACGCGAGCTTGTCAATCTCGTCGAGCAGGAAGACGGGGTTGCGCACGCCGGCCGTCTTCATGGACTGGATGATGCGCCCCGGCAGCGCGCCGACGTAGGTGCGGCGGTGGCCGCGAATCTCCGCCTCATCATGGACGCCACCGAGTGAGATGCGCACGAACTTGCGCCCCAGCGAGCGGGCGATGGAGCGGCCGAGCGAGGTCTTGCCGACGCCCGGCGGACCGATCAGACAGAGGATCGGCCCCTTGTGCATGTTGGCGTTGGCCGGCGCGCGGTCGCTCTTCGCCTCAGCTTTCGCCTCGCCCTTCGTCTCAGCTTTCGCCTCGGCGGCGGCCGCCTGGCGCTGTGCCTGCATGATGCGCAACTGGCGCACGGCCAGGAACTCGACGATGCGCTCCTTGACCTTCTCCAGGCCGTAGTGATCCTCGTCGAGCACCTTCTGCGCGAACTTCATGTCGAGCCGGTCCTCGGTGCGCTCCTGCCAGGGGAGCGCGAGCATCCAATCAATGTAGTTGCGCAGCACCACCAGCTCGGCCGAGTGCGCCGGCATGCGCTCCAGCCGATCCAGCTCCTTGGCGACCTTGGTGGCGACCTCCTCAGGCAGCCCTTTGCGCTCGATCTTCTCGCGCAGCTCGGCAATCTCGCTGGCCTGGTCGTGGCCCAGCTCTTCTTGAATGGCGCGAAGCTGTTCCTTGAGATAATACTCGCGCTGGTTCTTGTCCACCTGCTGGCGCACCTTCTGGCGGATCTTGTTCTCCAGCTCGAGAATCTCGATCTCGTTGCCGAGCGAGACGCAGACCGTCTCGAGGCGTGCCAGCGGGTCGAGCGTCTCCAGCAGGTCTTGCTGCTGGGCGTGGTCGGGCACGACCAGCCCGGCCAAGGTGTCGGCCAGGCGGCCGGCGGCATGCACCTGGGTGACGGCGGCGATGTCGTCGGGGTTGAAGCGCCGGCTCAGGTGCGAGAAGCGGTCGAAGAGCGTCTGCGCGTGGCGCGCGAGGGCGGCGCCCTGCGCGCCTGTGTCGGTGGCATCTTCGAGCGGCTCATAGGCGACGCGCAGGTAGGGATCGCGCGCCACCCACTCGTGAATGCGCGCGCGCGTGATGCCCTCGACCACCACCTGAATGGTGTTGTCGGCCTGCGCCTCGTACTGGCGCAGCTCGACCAGCGTGCCCGTCTCGAAGACATCCTTCGGCTCAGGGGCATCGACGTCCGCCAGGCGTTGCGCGGAGGCGATGAAGCGCCTGTCGCCCGCCTGCGCTTCTTTGATGGCGAGGATAGATCGTTCGCGGCCGATGTTCAACGTCACCCTGGCGCCGGGGAAGATCACGGTGTTCTTCAGGGGCACCAGCGGATGCTCCCGCGTGGACGCGGTCGCCTCCTCCTGCCCGTCCGTCGCGCCTTCGGGCGCCTCCCCGCTCTGTAGCGCTTTCTCCACCGGAGTGCTCATAAATATCGATTCCTCGCTCTAGTTGGTTTCGCCAAGCCGCCGCCGCGATGACCGGCGACGGCCGCCCCGCCCGCATGGCAAACCCTGTGCCCGCGCGCGGGACAGAGCGCAAACGACTGGCAGGCAGGTTCGTGCCGATCCACCGCCTGCCCGCGAGGGCCGCGCTGCCCGTCCGGTCGTTGTGCGCCGCGTTGTGTTCGTTGCGCATTCCTGAGCCAAGCCGATTGGCTCAGGCCGATTCGTCCTCCAGCTCCACGGTGCGCGGCTCGGCGCGCGTGATGAGCTGCGCGGAGTGGTGGCGCTGGATCGTTTCGGCGTCGATCACCACCTTCTTCACGTCTGCGCGGGAGGGAATCTCGAACATCACGTCGAGCAGCACGTCTTCGATGATCGTGCGCAGGCCGCGCGCGCCGGTCTTCTGTTTGAGCGCGCTGTCGGCGGTCGCTTCGAGCGCGTCCTGGGTGAAGACGAGTTCGGCGCGGTCGAGGTGGAAGAGCTTCTGATACTGCTTGATGACGGCGTTCTTCGGCTCGGTGAGGATGCGCATCAGTGCGGGGCGGTCGAGATTGTCCAGCGAGACGCTGACGGGCAGGCGGCCGACGAATTCGGGGATGAGGCCGAATTTGAGCAGGTCGTCGGGGATGAGTTGCGCGAGCGCGCTGTTGCTCATCTCCGGTGTCTCCTCGACGGACTTGAAGCCCATCGTCTTGTGGCTGCCCAGCCGCTGCTCGACGATCTTATCCAGCCCTTCGAAGGCGCCGCCGCAGATGAAGAGGATGTTCTGCGTGTTGATCTGGATGAAGTCCTGATGGGGATGCTTGCGCCCGCCCTGCGGCGGCACGTTGGCGATGGTGCCCTCGATGATCTTGAGCAGCGCCTGCTGCACGCCCTCGCCGGAGACATCGCGCGTGATGGAGGGGTTGTCGGCCTTGCGGGCGATCTTGTCGATCTCGTCAATGTAGACGATGCCGCGCTCGGCGCGCGAGACATCGAAGTCGGCCATCTGGATGAGCCGCAGCAGGATGTTCTCGACATCTTCGCCGACGTAGCCGGCTTCGGTGAGCGCGGTGGCGTCGGCGATGCAGAAGGGCACATCCAGGATTTTGGCGAGCGTCTGCGCCAGCAGTGTCTTGCCGCAGCCCGTGGGGCCGATCAGCAGGATGTTGCTCTTGCCCAGCTCGACCTCGTCAATCTGCATGCCGGAGTTGATGCGTTTGTAGTGGTTGTAGACGGCGACAGAGAGCGTCTTCTTGGCGCGGTCCTGGCCGATGACATACTGGTTGAGCTGGTCGTAGATCTTGCGCGGGGTGGGGATTTTGCCGGTGGCGACACGCGGTTTCGCCGAGGACTGCTCCTCCTCGATGATCTCGCGGCACAGGTCCACGCACTCGTCACAGATGTAGACGCCGCCAGGCCCGGCGATCAGGCGTTGCACTTGATCCTGGCTCTTGCCGCAGAAGGAGCAGCGATACGTCATGCGTGTCCCCTTCGTAGTTGCCACGGTGATACCATCCCCTCATTGCCCGTGCCGTGTCCGGCGTTGGGCCGTGTATCAGCCACATCATGTCTGCCACGGCCCGCGCCCGCAGTCGCCGTGAAGGCCCGTGGGCCTGGTGCTGTCGGTTGGTGAGGAACTATCTCGTTGAGCGCCGCGTCGCCCGGATGGTGCCTGGCAGCCGCTCGGAGTGATCGTGGTCGTTGTTGTGTCGTCGTGGTCGTTGTTGTCGTCGAGGCGGCGCGGCGAACGGGATCGCGCGCCACTCCGTCGTCCGTCCACCCGCACGGCGCATGCCGTTTGGATGGGATGAGAGCCGGTGGGCTGGGCCACCAGCGGCCGCTTCTCCTCTACTCTCCTATGATACGCGCTACGGATACGGACGGCTAGAGTGAGTCTTCCCTAGACTTCCATATGGACGTGCGTTGTGTCAAATAGAACGCGGAAGTCCTATCACAGTATCGCGGTGCTGAGTTCTCACCCCCCGGCCCCCTCGCCCCACGGGGCGAGGGGGAGTCGCTTCACACCGACTAGGCGGTGTTTTCGTGAAGAAGCCATGGTAGACGATCGCTAGACATCGGTCTCCGCCGGGGCGGGTGTGGCGCGCGGCTCGGTCATCGCCGCCTCGTCGGGGGCGACTGCTTCCGCGTTGGTCTCCACCACGGCCGCCTGTGTTGTGGGGAGCGATTGCTCATCATTGGCGGATGAGGCCGCGCCGTTGCCCGATGTTGCCGTGGCGCCCGCGGACGCCGCCGCGTGCGCGTTCGCCTCCACAGTCGCCTCGCTGGCGCCGCCCTCCGCCTGGCCCTCCGTCGCGATCTCGACCAGTTGGCTCAACGCCTTGTCGCGCTTGATGCGGCGCGTGATGTTGGCGCGCTGCGCCTCCTTGAGATCGCGCAGGCGCAGGCGCTTGCCGCCCATCGCGTTGTAGAGCTGCAGCCAGCCCTCGATGTCGTCGTCATCCGCCGTGATGCCCTCGGCGTCGGCGATGGCGTCCAGCACGAGGTCGCGCTTGACCCGCTCGGCCGCCTCCGGCTCCAGCTCCTTGTGGTACTCCTCTTCGGACTTGCCGGTCATGGTGAGGTACTGCTCCAGCGAGATGCGGCTCTGCGAGAGCATGCGGTTCATCTCGTCCATCATGGCGTGGACTTCCTCGTCCACGAGCACGGGATGCACGTCCATTTGTGACTGGTTGACAGCCGCCTTCACGGCCTCGTCGCGCACGCCGCGGCGGGCGTCGTTCTCTTTCTGGCTGCGAAGCTGGGCGGTGACGGCCTCGCGCATCTCGCCGAGCGTCTGGAACTCGCCGGCGGCCTTCGCCAGCTCGTCGTCCACCTCCGGCAGCTGGTGCTCCTTCACACCTTTGAGCGTCACGTCGTACTGCGCTTCTTTGCCAGCCAGCTCGGTGTTGGCGTAATCCTCAGGAACCGTCGTGGTGAACTGCTTGCTCTCGCCCTCGCTCATGCCGGCGAGGTGCTGATCCATGCCGCTGAAGATGCCGGCGCGCTCCTCGGCCAGCTCGAATTCGTTGTCGTGCAGGTCGCTGACGGTGCGGTCGCCCACGGTCAGCTTCAGGTCCACGACCACCTTGTCGCCGATGCGCGCCGGGCGCTCGACGGGCAGCCACATCGCCTGATTCTCACGAATCTGCGCGACGACCTTGTCCACATCGGCCTCGGTAACATCCGTGGACGGGCGCTCAACGCGGATGGCGCGGTACTCGCCGAGGTGGACGGGGGCCAGCACGGGCACGCGGGCGGTGAAGGTGTAGGGCTGGCCCATCTCGATCTGCGGCGCGTCCATCTGTGGCTGGCCGAGCGGCGTCAGGTCATTCTGGCGCACCGCCTCGCGGTAGGTAGTCTCGATCAGGTCTTCGAGGCCCTCCTGATAGATCGCCTCTTTGCCGACCATGCGCTCGAGCATGGTGCGCGGCGCCTTGCCGGGGCGGAAGCCGGGTACGGTGTAGCGCTGCGCCAGCTTGCGATACGCTTTGTCCGAGGCTTTCTCCAGCTCGGTCCAGTCCAATTCGACGTTCAGCAGGGCCTCGCTCTCGCTGGGCCGCTCAACCGTTACCTTCAAGGTGGTGCCTCCAACACGTCCAACACGTCGCTACATCGCTCCGCGCCCCGGTCGCGCGCCGCGGCATCGCTCACTCGCGCGGCGGCGCTTCGTCGCGCCGGGATGGCGGGGCATGAACGCTCCATTATATCGCCACGAATGCAAGAAGTGCCGGGGGCACTATGGGGGATGTGCGCTCACAGCCCTCACAGTCCGCTCACAAAGAATTGCGCGGGCAGGCGCCCCGAAAGGCTGCCGCCCGCGCCCACACGCACACTTGCCAAAAGATGCGACGGCGCGCGTCCGCGCTGTCGTTGGGTTGGGTGGGCGATGCGGGACTCGAACCCGCACGGCTTGCGCCACCAGATCCTAAGTCTGGCCTGTCTGCCAATTTCAGCAATCGCCCTTGGATTCTGGGTTTGCGCGCACTCCCGATGCGCACTAAGCCATCGAATTTATTGTCGCGTCTGGTGGCTCAATACGAGAGAGTATATCCCGCGCAAGCTGCAGGCGGCAAGTTGTGTAGAGTCCCACATGACATGAAACACGTCTGCGTGGTAGACTGCCACAACGGGCGTTTGGTTTGGAGTTAGAAAGATGAGCCACTCCCGTTGGCCCTAACTGATGATGGAATACGTGCGGTTAATTGGAGGGTCCTTAGCCGCGATACCAACATCCTTTTCTAGCGGTCGGATCCCTTCACACATGACATCACGGGACGCCGCTCCACATCCCTGTAGAAGGGTGCAGTATCCATCGCCGTGCCTATCAAGCGCGAGTGATAACAACTCTGTGGCTGTTGTTATAGTTTCCCATGGCGCCAATCCGCATGACGTCAGCCTTGGCACCATCTACATGTATCTACAACTATCTACAACATCGCGGGAGTTGTTATGATGTATGGCGCCAAGATTAGCGCGGTTCAAGTGTCCGGCCCACAGCCTCATTCGTTGCGGGGCATGGGCGCCGTCGGGCCGACGACACGCGGGCGCGGAGACTGGCCGCTCGATCCCGCCGCCAGCCCGCGGCGCACACCCACCACCGCCACGCGCAGCGCCTCGCGCGCCAGCTCACGTACCGAGATCGGCCGGCCATCGGCCAGCAGCACCTTGACGTTCGCCATCAGGGCGAAGACTTCGATCTCCAGCTCCGCCACCGGCCCACCCGCTGGGGCATGCTCTTCGTGGCCGAAGGCGACCACGCCGCTCGTTCCCTCGCCATCCAGCGCGTTGGTGTCGCTCAGCAGCGCGGTGGAGCGGACCGAGACGCGCACGTTGCTCGGCACGTAGATCACCACCGTCGCCATGATGCTGGTGATGCGCATCGTCGCGCGCGGTGGCAGCTCGGCCACACCCAGGTCGAGCTTGATCTCGCCCATGAAGGCCAGGGTCTTTGTGCTCGGCGCGAGGCGCCAGGGCCGGCGCAGCTTCTTGGTCTGCCCCATGAACGCGACGATTGTTTGATGTTGTGGGCTGGAGCGATCCGCCGTGATGGGAGCCGGCGCGGGCGGCGGCTCCAGCGCGGCGAGCGCCGCGGTATGCTCGGTAGGGAGCGCATCCAGAATGGCCTGGCACTCGCTGGCATCACGCGCCAGCACCAGGGCGTCGAGCGCCCGCCGGAAGGCGTCGAACGTGATCTCGCCGCGCTCGTAGCGCGCCCGCGCCCCCACGATTGCCGCCCGCTGCGCCGTCACCGCCGCTGGTTCCATCGCCGCCCTCCCTCAGAGTCGCGGATTCCGCACTCGCCCACTCGCCCACTTGCGCATAGTGGACCCAACCCGACTCAACGTGTACGACGGCGGGTGGCGCACTGTTTCACATCTCGCCGACGTCTTCCGTCAGCAGCTCCAGCAGCCCCTCAGGGTAGAGCGGCGGCGATGTATCCGCGCCGAACGTATCCAGCCGCTTCCAGACAGCGGTGATGGGCGTGCCATCCTCTTCGGCGCCGGTGAGGATCGGCTGGGCGTTGAGCGCGGGATCGGCGAAGCGGCCGGAGTAGACCAGGGCGATCTCGTGGCCGGGCAGGCCATCGAAGACGAAGACGCTCTCGATGGTTGCCAGGAACTCCAGGTCCGTCACTTCGGCGCCCAGCTCCTCACGAATCTCGCGCGCCGCGGCGTGCTGGCTGCGCTCGCCGAACTCAATGCCGCCGCCCAGGGCGCGGTAGAAGGTCTGCTCTTTGGCGGGATCGTAGCCCTCTTGCACGAGGATGCGCTCGCCGTCGCGGATGACGCAGAGGGCCAGGGGCCGCACTTTGCCGGGTTTCATAGGCTCACCCTCTTTCACAGCGCAATCCATCACATGCGGAACGTTTGCTCCCACGCCGTGCTGTTTGCGTGTCCTATCTCGCCGCAGTGTATCATGGGGTGTTGATGTTGATGCCCATGCCACCTAGGATTCCGCGCGTATGCGCCGCTCGCGCCATTTCATCCGCCAGGGAGCTGTCGCGCATGACCTGGGCAGACCTCGGCTGGTCCGACCTCTCACGCGCCGTGCCGGAGCTTGCGGAGCCACGCCCGCGCGTCGCGCCGCCGCCACGCCCGGATGTGCCGGCGGGCATCGCGGCGCGCGTCGCCCATGCCGAGCGCACACGCGTCGTCGTCGTGCCGCTCTGCGCGCTGGCCGGCTGTGGGCTTATCGGCGGCGCCGCGCTTGCTACACGCGGTCCATCTCATGCGCCCGCGCTGGCCCTGGCGCTCATCCTCGCCGCGCTCGTCGTGGGGTTCGTCGGCCCGGCGCTCGTGGTTCTACTCGTCATCGGCCCAAGCTGGACAGAGCGCCGCCAGCAGCTCGCCCTCCAACTCTGGCAGCGCGAGCTGCGGCGCTGGCGCGCGGCCGAGCGCGCCCACTATCTCGCGTCGCTGACGCCGGAGCGGCGCAAGCGGCTGCGGCGGGCGCTCGCCAATTCGCCAGCGGACGTCGCTCCCAGCCCTGAGTAGCGGACGCCTACCAGGGCAGCGGATGGCAGCGCGCCGATAGCCATTGCGCAGGCCGCATCGCCCCAATGGGCTACGCGCATGGATGCCCCTTGCTTTGGCGACGTAGCATCCCAGCGGACCCGCGCCGAGACTGGCGCACACTGCGGAGCGAGGGGAGGCAGAGCCAGATGGCCGAGGTGCTGATCTGCGATCACGACCCGAGGTTGGTCCACCTGTTATCTATCATCCTCGAGAGCGAGGGACATTTCGTCGCGCGCGGGCCGGGTCTCGCGGATATCGTTGAGGCGGAGGCAGCGATACGTGCGCTCGCCGCGCCCACGGTTCTGCTCATCAAGTATGACCCGTATTATCGTCCCGCTTGCGCGCGCCTGCTCGAAGCCGCCGACGCGGGCGGGCAGCCACTGCGCCGCCACGCCTACGTGCTCTATGGGGTGAATGTTGATGACTTTGCCCGGCAGCAGCGCCAACTCGTGTTTCGTCTCGCCGCGTGGCTCATCCCAATGCCGTTTGACTTCCAAGTCATGATTGATACGGTCGCGGAGGCCGCGCGCCGCATCGCGTCGTAAGTAGCGCGCGGAAGGGCCGCCGGGTTACCCCAGCTTGCGGCGTTTGAGCACGGCGCGAAACTCTGTCACCGCCAGCCATTGCTCCGGCACGCGCCCTTCGTAGAAGGCCAGGGTGTCACCCTCCACTTTGGCGGGCACTAGGCTGACCAGCTCCCAGCCCAGCTCGCCGAGCGGCGCCAGCGTCGGCTCGATGTTCGCTCCACCTGAGATCAGGATGGCGGTGTACTCCCACCGCTCGAAGGGTCTCATCGCCGGCTGATGATGCACCTGTGCGCCTCCCTGGATATGTGGATTCCTCTCGCTTGTGTTTGCTGTTCTATAACGGATCGCTGGATCGGAGCAAACCGGCTGGCTGGCCTCGTCCGCATCCGCGTGCCGTCATGCGACCGTTCGTGCCAGCAGATCGTGGACGCGGAACGGCCATGCCTTCGGCTCGCCGCCCTCGCCCACCCGCGCCACCACACGATAGCCGCCGGCGTGGGGGAAGGGGATGTCGAGCGGGAAGCCGAAGAAGACCGGCTGGATGGCGCCGGCGGGTAGCGCGGCGGGGCGCCCGACGTTGAGCTGTCCTTCGATGCGCACGAGCGCCTGGGCGTCTTCGTCCTCGATCTGCACGACCAGCGTATGGGTGCGGTTGGTCTCGTTCCACGGCACGACCACTGACACGCCGATGCCCAGGTGGCTGGACGGGATGGGGGCGCCATCCGGCGGCAGGCGGCGGTGATGGTCCGTCCAGCCGCCACCACTAACGTAGAGCAGTCCGTTGACCACCTCGATGTGGTTCGCCACCAGCACAAAATCAACCGCCGCTGTCTCTGCCATCGCCATACCCCCTTTGCCCAACTCTACTCGCTCAATGTGAGACTCAGCACGATCAGGAGCGCTAGCACGCCCATTGCCAGCCCGGCGCCGCACAGGGCGAGCGTGTTCAGACGCTTCATGCGGAAGCCGAGCAGGTGGACGCTGCCATAGATGAAGCGGGCGCGCGACCGCTGCATGAGGCAGAGTACGGCGCCGAGCGTCGGCCCCAGCAGGAAGTAGAGCACGCTTACCGTGTAGCCGAGCGACGACTGGAGGAACGGCGGCGTGGTGACGTTCAGGATGCGGCCGGTGAGCGCGTGAATGACGGCCCATACGCTGAGGGCGAGGCCGAGGGCGAGCGTGGGCAGCGAGAGGGCGAGGCTGGCGAGCGGCACGGCGTATGCGCGCGCGGGCGCGAAGGGTGCGCCGCCGGGAAGGTCGTCGCTCGCCATGTGCCGCTCCTCGCGCGCCTCTATTGCGCTGCCAGAGCCGGTGGGTCGTCTTCTCACGTGTTCGCGCATTCGTCTGCCAGCAAGTGTAGATCGGTTTGGTGGGCGGCGCCAGGGTGGGGTGGGATGGTGTCGGCGCGGAGAAGGGGCAGGCAGAACGTCATTTCACATTGAGACGTGACGCGCTATGATGACTTTTGTGGTACACCCTGGAAGTTCATGTTATCCACAATTTTGCGTCCACTTATCCACAGTTGTCACCCGAAAGTCAGTCTGATCGTTGCGCATCAACCAGATCGGCTCCATCCGGGCATTCATGGCCTCATAGCCGCACGCCGGCCGTTTACAATTGTAGTCCCTCATCCCCGCCGGCCAGCGCGGCGTTCTTCGCGCGCGAGGCTTCCGCCAGCTCGGCCTGGTATGCGCGCATCGCCGCCAGCAGAGCCGCGTCGCTGGCGGCGAGGATACGCACCGCCAGCAATCCGGCGTTGCGCGCGTTGCCGATGGCTACCGTCGCCACCGGCACGCCCGCCGGCATCTGCACGATGGAGAGCAGTGAGTCCAGCCCGCGCAGGTGCTCCGTTGGGACCGGCACGCCGATTACGGGTAGCGGCGTGTGCGCAGCGAGCATTCCCGGCAGGTGCGCGGCGCCGCCCGCGCCCGCGACGATCACTTTCAGGCCGCGCGTGTGCGCCGTGCGGCCGTATTCAGCCATGTCGTCCGGCGTGCGATGGGCCGAGACGATGCGCAGCTCGTGTGGCACGCCGAAGCGCGCGCACATCTCCGCCGCGCCGCGCATGACGGGCAGATCCGAGTCACTGCCCATCACGATGCCGACCACGGGCGCCACCGCCCTAGCGCCAGCCACCATGCTCCGCCATCCTTTCCGCCGCGCATCGCTCGCGCTCGTCATAGAGAACGCCGCTTATCACCACACGACGCAGACGCACGCCTAAGCGCTTTGCTGGCGCTGACGATACGCCTCGATGGCGTCCTGAATGCCTCGGTAATAGCCGTAGAGGTGGTGCAACTGATAGCGGATCTGATCGATCTGTTGCATGTCCGGCACCGCTCTCTGACGCTCGATCATCAGATCGCCCTCGTGTCGCTCGATCATCTGCCGCAATTGCTCCGCGCCGGCACGATATCCGGCGTATTCCTGGTCGTTGGTGATGGGCGGCTGAGTGGTCTTCATGGGGACCTCCTAGAAGATGAGGGAGACAACCCCTTTGGGCGAGAGATCCCGCGCTATCGAGAAGAATGTAAGCCAGCCCTGGAATGCGCTGGCATCGTGCGCGAACTGAATGTCCAACAGGTTGGTGTCTATGCCTTCGGCCGCGAAGCGCCTTTCCCCGGCCATCTGATACACGCCCGGCGTCAAGACCACCATATCAACATCGGACGGGTTGGCCTTTGCGCTGATATAACTGCCATCCAGCGCGATCTGGTCGGCAAGCCCCAACCGCTTGATTGCCGCGACACAGAACTCGACTGCCGCGTTGAGGGCCTGGCGCTTCGTTGTCGCGGCCGGAAAGGCAGCGAATACCTCGTCCAGGGTTGCGTGATGGATTCCCGGTGGAAGCATGCCATCGGCACGCGGAACAGGCAGCGGCATACGGCTCCTCTCATGTGCCATCATAGCATCTGAACAGCATCACGAGGGAAGGGCTATGGTTGGAGTAGAGGCGATCAGTCGTCTCTGTGCGAATTTGCTGCGACGGCTCCACCAACTCGGCCTGGTATGCGCGCATGGTCGGCAGATCCAAGTCGCTGCCCATCACAATCCCAACTATAGGCGCGTCAGCCCTCGTGCCAGCCGCCACGCTCTGCCCATCCTTTCCGCCGCGTACATTGAGCGCCGCCTCAGCGTACCGGCGCATGCGGGCGCACGTCAAGCCTGGAAGCGGCGGCACGAAGGAGAGCCACCCATGTCTGACGTTGAGCATGCGCCGATCACGTCTGATCCGAAGGTCATGATGGGCAAGCCGGTGCTTGCTGGCACGCGCATCACGGTTGAGCATATCCTGCGCGAGCTTGCGGCGGGTACGACAATTGCCGAGTTGCTGGATATGCATCCGCACATCACCCGCGACGGCATCATGGCTGCGCTCGAATATGCCGACGAGCTTCCTTAGCTCTCTCCTCTGTGTCCTCTGTAGTCGTTCTCCGTCTGCCCAGCGCCCGCACGGCTACGGCGATGCCCAGGCCGCCGGCCACGAGTGCGGCGAACGTCCACAGGTAGACGGTGGCGAAGGAGACGTGCGTCAGCCCCAGACCGAACAGCGGGAAGAGCACAATCATCATCGCGCTGAATAGCCCCGTCTCCAACGAGAGCACCGTCGCGCGCTGCGCTTCGGGGCTGCGCTCGTTCAGGTAGGTGCTGATGGCAGGGTAGAGCACCGCGTCGCCGACATGGACCAGCCCGACGAAGCCGACCAGCCCCAGCCATGGCTGCCGCGCGCTCATCAGCAGTAGGCCCAGCGCCTCCGCCGCCGTGAAGAGCGCCAGCACGCGCCCGCTCCCCAGCCGGCGCATGATGCGCGGCGCGGCGGCGGCGAACAGCGCGTCCGGCACGACGGTGACCGCGAAGATCAGCCCGACCGCCGCCAGCGAGAAGCCGAGGGAGGAGAAGTAGAGCTGGGTGTAGTACCCGACCGTCGTCACCGCGCTGGCCGTCAGTCCAGAGAGCAGCAGCAGGCCCAGCAGCAGCGGATCGCGCCACACCGCGCGCAGCCCGGCGCCCAGGTGCGCCAGTGGTGTGGTGCGGGCGCTCGCCGCCACCTTCTGCTCGGGTAGCAGCAGCAACGGCGCGATGCTGACCGCCGCCGCCAGCGCGGCCATCAGGAAGGGCAGCGTCGGGCTGATCCCGGCCAGGAAGCCGCCCGATGCCGTGCCAATCGTGCCGGCCAGCAGCAGCACGACGAACATGCGACTGAACATGCGGCTGTACCAGCGCGTGGTGTCCGCCGCGCCGGAGCGCTCGGCCATCGTCCAGAGCAGCGCGCTGGCCGCGCCGCCCTTGAAGGCGTAGGCGACGCCGCTGAGCGCGAAGCTGGCGGCCATGAGCGGCGCCGTCGGCCAGAGGAAGAGTAGCTCCGCCGCCACCGCTACGAAACAGGAGACGATCAGGCTCTTGCGGCGTCCGGCCAGGTCCGCGAAGATGCCTGTCGGCACCTCGGCGAGGAACTTCGCCAGGTGGAAGGCCGTCTCGAACAGGCCGATGGCGAGCGGGCTGAAGCCGCGAGAATAGAGGTAGATCACCCACACCGCCTGCGTGAACGAGAGGTTGTTGGCGATGGTGTAGAGCGCGTAGGCGAGCGTCCAGCGCCGCCGGATGGCGGCGGGCGCCGCCAGCGGGCGCGAGATGGTTGAAGTATGGGAAGCAGCTATCCGCGTGGCACTCATGAGGGCAACCGGCGCTTTCCGCAGTGGGCGGGGGACTTTTCCCCGTTGTCGGCGCGCGTTCCGGCCTTGCATGGCTGAGGGCGCGACGATTGGATGGTCGGGGTTCAGAGAGGCGCCCGGCGGCGGTCGCGAGAGAGGGGGAAGAGAAGAGAAAGCGGGGGAGGGGAAGCATCCAGCGGCCCGGCGACCGGGCTGCGAACAGCCGCGGCGCGCGTGCGGAAACGTGGCGCCTGTCACCTCACCGCCGCGTAAGCGAATGCGCCGGGCTTACGCGGCAGCGGTGCCTGCTTTGATGTGCCTGTAGGTGCGATAGCATTTGACCTTGGGCGCGCGTGTAGCTTGTGCGCCTGGTCGGAGTGTCGAGGTCTTCATCGCGGTGGAGCATATCACGGTGCCCGCCGCTCGTCAAGCGCCGGCGCCCGTTTCGTTCAGCCGATACGCTCGATGACGACGATGGGAATCTCGCGCGCGGTCTTCTGCTGCTGGGCGGCAAGCCAGGGCACGATCTCGGCCTGATGGGCAAGCAGGTGTTCGCGCTCCGGCCCTTCGGCGGTGTGGGCGCGCGCCGGGAAGCGTTCGGCGCCCACTTCGACCGTCACGCCGGGATGGGCGAGCAGGTTGTGATACCAGTCGGGATGCGCGGGCGCTCCGGCGTTGGCGGCGACGACGACAAAGCGGTCGCCGTCCGCGCCGTAGCCGAGCGGGGTGATGCGCTGCTGGCCGCTCCTGGCGCCGGTGGTGGTGAGCAGGAGGATGCTGCTGTTGGCGAGCCGGCCGCCGAGCGTGCCGCCGTTGGCGCGGAACTCGGCGATCAGGTTTTGATTGAATTCGCGCATGTTGATGTTTTGCATGCCGCTCATGGGAGACACCTTTCCAGGAGAGGATTGCGGGAACTCGACGCGCGAAGGCGCATCCCGTTCAGGATTCATTCTCGCCCGCGACGATCAGCATGGCAAGCGCGGGCAGGATGACGCCGGCCGGGCCGTGCAGCGAGAGGTCGGCGTGCGGGGTGAGGTCAGTCGGCTCCGGGTTGACCTCGACGACGAGCGCGCCAGCGCGGCGAGCGAGCAGGGGCAGACTGGCGGCGGGATAGACGAGCGCGGAGGTGCCGACGACGAAGCAGACGTCGGTGTGGGCGGCGGCCATGGCGGCAATCTGGTACGGCTCGTCGGGCAGTGGCTCCTCGAACCAGACGACATCCGGTCGCAGCAGCGCGCCGCAGCGCGGGCAGGTTGGCACCTCCGGCCCCTCGCCGCGCTCCAGGCGCTCCATCGCGGCGGGGTCGTCGTCCTCAGGGTCCGTCCACCCGACGCGGATATTCTCGGCGGTGCAGCGGAAGCGGTGGATGTTGCCGTGCAGCTCGGCGACGCTCGTGCTGCCGGCGCGGGTGTGCAGGCCGTCCACGTTCTGGGTGACGAGGGTGAAGTCGGGGTAGTAGGCTTCGAGGGTGGCGAGCGCGCGGTGGCCGGGATTGGGCTGGGCGGCGCGGGCGATGCGGCGGCGATGGGTGTACCAGCCCCAGACGAGCTTCGGGTTGCGCTGCCAGGCGCCCGGCGTGGCAAAGTCTGTGATGCGGTACTGGCTCCAGAGGCCGGCGCCGGGGGCGCGGAAGGTGGGGATGCCACTCTCGGCGGAGATGCCGGCGCCGGTGAGGGCGAGCGCGGCGGTGGCGGAGCGCAGGCGCGCGAGGATGGGCGCGGGGATGG
>JAICVS010000277.1 GCA_025935195.1 Ktedonobacterales bacterium | reverse complement strand
ACTGCACGCGGCAGGTGTGTGGGTTGAAGGGTGGCGCGGAGAGCGTGAGGGTATTCGTGCCGGGGCGCGGCTTGACGATCAGGGGCAGCGCACCGGAGATGCGCTTGCCGTTGAGGGTGAGCGTGCCGTAGTTGACGTTGCTTTCGACGAGCAGGCCGGGATCGTCGGGTGTGGTCGTCGGCAAGATGGACACTGTTCTGCCACCGTCACCGGAGGTGAAGGTGTGCAGGATGCCCACGGCGACGAGCGTGACGAGGGCGACGACGGCGGCGGTGCGCCAGGCGCGGCCGCGGCCGGGGGGGCGCGGGCGCATGGCGTCGTCGAGGTCTACGGTGGCGAGCTCGCCGCTGTCCGCGTCGGATGCGCGGCGGATGAATGGTCCTTCATCATGGGGCGTGGACATGATATGGCAGCCTCGCAATCCAGGGGCGATTTCTCGTGGCGGCAGCGTAGCAGAATGGTACGCGGCATGCAAGGGATGAATAAAGAGGCGTTGTGGGTGTCACGAGCGAGTCGGCGGGACCAGCCAGCCGGCGGGTGAAACCGCGCCGGGATGGCCTACGGCCGCGACGTCCGCCGTCGCGGACTGGAGAGAGGGAGGCTTTGCGGGGGGCGAATCGGCCATGCTATAATTCTGCTATTGTGGCAGGGGTAGCCAGCAAACATGCCGATCCCTCTGTTGGCGTTATGGTAGAACGGGCGGCGGGCGCCAGGCGGCGTCCGCGAGGCGCGCATTGTCTATGTCATCGTGGAAGATTCTGATCGAACGGGGCAATCTCGGCTTCAGCGCGGCCCATTTCATCACGATGGAGGGCCGCTGCGAGCCGCTGCACGGGCATAACTACGGTGTGCGGGTGGAGGTGACGGGCGGGCTGACCCCGGATAGCTACGTCTGCGACTTCGTGACGCTGAAAGAGATCGTGCGTGGGCTGTGCAAAGAGTGGGAGCATCGCTTCCTGCTGCCGCTGCGCAATCCGCACCTGGACGTGCGCGAGCGCGATGGCGGCTGGGAGATCGTCTACGATGCCGCGACGCGCTACGTGCTGCCCACCTCGGCGGTGGTGACGCTCGACACCGACAACGCCACGACCGAGCGGCTGGCGGAGCTGCTGGCGCACCGGCTGGTCGCGGAATTGCGCGCGCGTGGGCTGGGCGAGGGCATCGAGCGGATCGTGGTCGGCGTGGAGGAGACGGAGATGCAGACGGCGTTCTACGCGCTCGATCTCTCCGCCGGCGCGGATGATGCCACCCATCCGCCCGGCGGCGCGTGACCGTGCCCGCATCCGTGCGTTACCACCAGCAAGGTGGCGCACACCGGCCGATCTATTCGTGATGAGAGCAGGTTCGGCGCCGGGAAGCTGGTTCGTTCCTGGCGCCCTAGCGGGGCCGCGATCAGGCCCCAGAACAGCCGCAGCCGGCTGGGAGCAATGGCGCTCCATCCAGGCCAACGCTGGCTTGAAACCAGGAGGATGACGTCCGTGGCGATCAAAGAACCTGAAGTGCTCAATCCCTATCAAGTCGCCGTCGCGCAGTTCGATGCGGCCGCCGACCGGCTGCAATTGCCGCCGGAATTGCGCGCGATTCTTCGCAAGCCCAAGCGCGAGCTGACGGTCAACTTCCCCGTGCGCATGGATGACGGGCGGGTGGAGATGTTCACCGGCTATCGCGTGCAGCATAACATCAACCGCGGGCCAGCCAAGGGCGGCATCCGCTACGACGCCAACGTGACGCTCGACGAGGTGCGCGCGCTGGCGATGTGGATGACGTGGAAGTGCGCGGTCGTCAACATTCCCTT
>JAICVS010000148.1 GCA_025935195.1 Ktedonobacterales bacterium | reverse complement strand
TAGCGCATACGGGATGCGGTTCGCGGCGTCCGCCGGCGTGTCTGGCCGTGCGGCACGTGGGGGAATTTCCGGGGTTGGCGTGCGGCGCTGTCCGCCGGCGTCCGCCGTGGCTTGCCCAGGTTGATGTCAGGGTTGATGTCAAAAACGCCGCGTTCCTGACGCTGACCTCGTGCCGGCTGATTATTCGACCCCGCCAGCCAACAGCGCGAGGAAGGCGTCGCCGCCGAGGTACTCGATGCCCTCGTAGATGAGACGTCCATCCGTCTGGGACGACGGGTAATCGCGCGTGTTCCCCGAGACGACATACTGCGCACCGCTGGCTTTCGCGGCGGCCCACACGGGATGGTCCCACACGTCTGCGAGCCGTTCCCAGGCGGGCGGCTAGGGCGGGAGCGGGTTGACCAGCTCGAAGCTCGGCAGGAGCCGCTGCATCATCAGCTTGGCCGCTTCGGCGCACCGCCGTCCACTGTGTCGCCGTGCCGGCGGTACGCAGGCCATCGTGGTGAGAAGGCGCGGCACTATCCCGGAGACAAGCATCGGGTCGCCGGTGGATCAGGGCGTGTTCGACGCTTCATGCCCGTGCCCGTAGCGGTCGAGGATGCTCAGTAGCGCCTGCTGGCTGTAGGGTATGGGTGCGGTCGGGTCCGAGAACAACCCATCGGCCACGGCATCCGACCAATATTGCCGGGCCTCTTCGTAGTGTGGGATGTGCAGGCGGCGCACCAGCTCGCCCCATTCATCCAGATTGGCGACGCCGGGCTCGCGGCTGCCCGCCTGCCTGTCGGGTGCGAGCAGGGTCAGGAGCGCGCATAGCCCATCGGGGCCGACGAGGTGGACGAGATGCGTGTCACGCACGCGCGCTCGACGGGTACTGGCAGCGGTTGGAGTTATGCACGATGCGGAAGCCGTGCGCCTTGGTACCCGGCGTCGGGCCTGCCATCCACTCGACCCAGCCGGCCTCCGGGCTGGCGATGATCTGGCCGCAGGCGTCGCATTTCCACTGGGCCAGCGGTTGGAGTTTCATAGGACATTACATCCCGTCGCCAAAAACGCAGACCCTTGACGTACCCTGACCCGTGACCTTGATCGTGACCATGTGACATCGAGGATGATAGTCCGGTGCTGCGGGTCCGTGTCGCTCCAGCCCACCCGGCGGGAGCGACATCGCCGCCCGCATCGGTCGCACACCTGCGCACCTGGGCGGCCGCGGTCCGGCCACACGGGATGACACGATCGCGGGCGGCAGCCGCCGGTGACGCCGAGCGCACAAGTGCCGTGCGCCGGCGAGCGTTGCGGCCCGTTCCCGGCGCTGGGCCGGGGGTGCGGCCGTTCCGCCTATCTACCGCCTACCAGCGCTCGGTACGCGCGTAGTCGCGCCGCGGCGAGCGGTCGGCAGATCCACCGCTCGGGCGCTCGGTCGCCATGTCCACACGCAGCGTGCGGTCGTCCAACGCGGAGCCGTTGAGGCCCGCGATGGCGTTACGAGCGGCGTCCTCCGTGCCCATCTCCACGAAGCCGAAGCCCTTGCTGCGGCCGCTCTCACGGTCAGTGATGACGCGGGCCTCGGTGACCTCACCGTAGGCATCGAAAAGATGCGCGAGTTGCGCGCCGTCGGCGGAAAAGGGGAGATTCCCCACGTACAAACGAGTGCCCATCAGAGGCTCCTTCACGAGACTGGCCCATGCGCGGGGATGCTCGCCAGCGATCGACTGGTGCGAGGTCGAGCGGCAGGCGCGGCGCCCGTGTACACGAGCGAACGATACAGACGAGCCGATCGGGGCGCTACTCGACCAAACTGAGACGCGGAGGATGGAGGAGGGTGTGGGAGAGGGGGTGCTACGCCTAGTCACACAAGGCAGCGCGATCAACTACCAACGCACTATACCACATCGCCGCCGTCGCCATACACCGCGGCGCCGGCTGTCCATGCCTCGCGTATGCCTCCTCACTGCCTCGCCCGTTCATCGCCTTTCTCGGGGCGGCTGTGAGGCTCGTGCCGGTGGCTTCCCGGCCGATCGCAGCCATCTCGCGCGTCTGTGCATGCGATAATCGCGGTCTGCTCAGCACGCCGCGCGCCGGTCTGGTTGCCGGGAGCGGTGACGCCTGTCGACAGCGAGCGACGGCGCGGCAGTGGGCATCCGCACCCGGACTCGGCCTCGACCACCGACCGATTCCAGGACGTCCAGTCGGTCGCGCATCCGCCTCCATCGATCGCTGTCGCTGTACCTCGCGTGGATACCGGCTCGCGAGCGTGGGACCGACGGCGAGCGCCGCGCCTGGATGGGCTGGTATACTCTGACCGACTGCGTCACCCCTCTACAGGCAAGAGCGCCGGCCATCATGTCGTGCGGCCGGAGCGGTCGTACGACGGAGCGTGCAGAAGAGAAGAAGAAAGGAACGGCCGCCCAGGGCGCACATCGCTGCCCAGCGACCAACACCGCGAGTGAGTCAGATCGTGATCCGGGACGGCGACTCCTTCGAGATCGCCCTCAAACGTTTCTCTCGCAGGGTCCAGGAGGCGGGGATCCTCAGGGAGGTGAAGCGCCGGCGGCACTACGAGCCGCCCAGCGTCAAGCGTAAGCGCAAGGCCCAGGCCCGGGTGCGCAAGGAGCGCAAGGCCGCTGCTAAGGCCGCGGCCCGGGGCTACTAGCCGCGAAGCGATTCAGGGCCTTGCGGCCAATCGCGCCCGCTCAATGGGACGCGGCGGCCGACCGCCAACCGTCGCCGAGCGGTATCCCCTACGCGACGGCCATGCATCCGCGTGAGCTCAGGTTCATACACTGAGGTTCATGACGGTGTGTCCGCCCACGTCCACCCACGTCCGCCGACGCGCTACGTTCACACCCTCACTTGCCCCCGCGAGTGCCGGTGTCCGCGCGCCGCGTGGGATGCGCCTGGTGCGCGGCGCATCGAGTGGCCGCGAGGGGAACGGCTGGGGAGGGGGCAGTGGCGAGATAGGCAGCCACCCGTGCGGCGACACGCACATGTTCGAGGCGGTGAAGGCGCTATGGGACATCTCTCGCGCGAGCTGCCGCGCCTACGCGAGACTCGCTTCGACACACACACCATGGCGCTGGCATACCTCAGCGTGTATGCGGCGGTCCGTGGGGAGAAGGCTCCCTTCGTTGACCCAGCGCTTCACCTGCCAGCGACAGATCTCGCCCTCCCCGCATCCGCGGTCGCCGTTCAACCGACCGTTTCGCACCGTTCGGCGGGTACGATCTCACACCCGGTCGTGCACGCGCCCGATGGTCTGGCCGCCGGGCCGATCGCGGATGATGTCCCCGAACGCCTTATGGAGCCGGCCGCGGTCCCCAGATCCAGGGCAGGGTGCCGCGTCACGGGATAACGGAGGGCGAGGCACCCCGGACGGCGAGTGCATCACGCGAGCACGTAGTGCCGTGAGCTGCGCACGCTGCCGACCGTCGGCAGCGTGCGCGTCGTATACTGACGTTCGTCGGCCATCAGCGCCGGCGTCCTGTGCCAGGAGTATCCCTAGTGGCCCGTTACAGCATCCTCGCGTACACCTCGAGCTCTCCTACACGTTGCGGGAGAGCGCAGATCCATCTGAGTGACGCCTATGTCCAGCCGGCAGGCGAGCGCTTCCCCAGGGACGCGGTGCGGCGCCTCCCGGTGTCCACATTACTCGCGATGGTCGCGCGCGGCGCCAGCTTCTATATCGCTGTGCGCGACATGCGCGACGCGTCGCGGGCCCAACCGGTGAGCTTCCCCCTGTGTGTATGCGGCGAGGGCCATGGGATAGAGCCGCGCGTCGAGGCCAAGGAGCGGCCCACCCACCCGTAGCATGCAAAACCTGCCATGATCCCGACGATAACAGTGGCCGAGCGCGGAGGCGCTCGGCCTGCGACTCGCGGAGAGCGCGTCTGCTCTACGGCCACCTAGGCTTCGGGAGGTATCGCGCATGTGCGCCCACCTCACGTGCGCTCTGGGCCAATCTCTTTCGAGGCGATGGCATAGTTGGGCGCGTACTCCGCCCTGTAGGGGGCGATGTGCGCCGCGACGCCCCCGCGTGGATAAAGCAAACCAACTGTGTGTCTGCTCGCGATGCGGGCGGCGGCGGGGGCGAGCGACAGGGACTCACTCAGTTCGTCATGCGACGCGACGACGGCGATGCGGTCCTCGCCCATATCACGAAGGACAGTATCCTCGTGGGCGACTTGCGCGGTCGCCGCACCTACCGGGACGGCCGCGGCGGCAATGGTATTAATGAGCGGCATGATCGCCCCTCCACGAATTAGTCGGCGACTGGTAGGTAATCACCATGTGCTCTTGATGCGGCCAGAAGGACCATAGGAGCCCGATGAGGCCGCGGCGTGGCATCCCGGCCGTGTCCGAGACCGTGTATCCGGTGCGTGCGTAGAGCGCCGCGGCATCCCGGTGGAACGCGCGAGAAGAGGCGTACTCGCGCTCGAACGAGCGGTACGTCGTGCTTGCGGTTGCAGCCGGGACGGCCTGTTGCTGCGTCGGGGTTGGGGTGACGGAGGTGGTGATTGCAACTGTCATGGGGGCGATCCTCTTCCATGTGCACTTAGCCCACGGCCGGAACTGGCCAGGGCGACCTGCCCCATCGCGGTCGGGGCTGGGACAACGGTCGGCCAAGGGAACCGACCGGGCAACGGTTCGGCGTGTACGGCGCGATCTCGCGACGGTCTCGCGAAGAGTTTTGAGATGCCATGCCGGCCCGACGAGTGAGGGGACGAGTGCCGAGGGTCAGCGGCGGCGGGAGTGGGGATGCGGAGATGCCGAAGCGTCCGGCGAAGGCGAAAGTGGGCAATGGCAACCCGCCGAGGTCCGTGTGGAGGGAGCGGAACAGCTCGTCGCTCTCCTCCTCCATCCACCGACTCCATTCGCTCATCCGTGAGCACGGGCGGGTCGGCGCTGGCGCCTATGTCATCGCGCGAGCCGCGCACCGTCGGCGGAAACTCGGCAACGCGTCGGCCTGGGCGCTGCGCGGGAAGCCGCGCGATTGGCCGGGCTCGGCGGTGATGGCCGCGACATGGGCATACCGCATGTGAGGCTCGTTTCCGTCCAGGTACGCCCGTCATCATGCGCGGCCCCTCAGGGCGCCGGAACGGGTTGCTAGGACGCCCGCAGTATCGCACGTGATCCACTATATGTCAAGCAACAAGGCGCGACACTCGTTTCACCCTGGATGGCCTCGATGCGGTATGTCTCGATGCGGTATGTCTCGATGCGGTATGTAGCGAAAGTGTGTCGTGTCGCCGCGACATTGGGCGGGCATGGCTGAGCGGGCATGACCTGTCGTCGCCGTGTCCGGCGCCTGTACGCCTTCCCATGGCTGGACCATGCGCGCCATTGCGTCCTGGGCGGCATCTCAGGTTGCGGCCGTCGCGCACAAACTGTCCAGGGATTCGTCCAGACTCTCGCTTGTGGCGAGGCGCATCCACGACATACGCTGGGGCCACGACACGCCCTGATGCCGTCCCTGCGTCGCAGTCAACTACCGTGTACTCGTCACCACAGTTACGTCGTCGGCACAACACTCCCGTCGCACACTGTCGCACACTCCCGTGTCTCCCAGAGTGAAACCGGACGTGGTCGTCGCGCGCGTCACGTGCAAGCGACTCCACGCGGCGCACGGGGTGCGGCGCACGCGGCTGACGAGCAGCACGACTACTGTAGAGCATCGGGTACTCAGCGCGATGACCGCATCCCAGCGCCCGCTGCCACATCCTCGCTCGGGCGCGGGGCCGAATCCTCCACGGAAATCAGGTTTTCGCTTGTCCAATGTGCGCTCCTCCGGGCAGCCTCCGCGGCTGCCATCTCTATCGCTGACCCACCTCCCTGTGGGCCGCCTCCTCTATAATGCCGTTGTGCTGGTCGTGGTGGTCGTGCCGCTGCTCGCTACCGCCCTCGCCATCACCCTGCTATGGGAGCGCGCGGTGCATTGGGCGGACCTCGCGCTGCTGGCGACGCTCTACACGCTGGTCGCCCTCGGCGTCACCGTCGGCTATCATCGCATGTTGACCCACCGCAGCTTCCGCCCGCATCCCGCCGTCAAGCTCGTCTTGCTCGTCCTCGGCTCGATGGCCCTCGAGGGAGACGCCATCACGTGGGCGGCGACGCACACCAAGCACCACGCGCTGGCGGATCGCCCGGGCGACCCCCATAGCCCGCTCGACGGCTTCTTCCACGCCCACCTCGGCTGGATCTTTGCCGAGACGGATGCCGATCCGCGTACCTATTGTCGCCACCTGCTGCGGGATCGCCTGGTGGTGTTCGTCAGCCGGACACATCTGCTGTGGGTGGCGCTCGCCCTGGTCATCCCCTTCAGTGTCGGCGGTTTGCTCGGCGGCTGGGCCGGCGCATTCACTGGCCTGCTCTGGGGCGGCCTCGTGCGCCAGTTCCTCACCCACCACGTCACCTGGAGCGTCAACTCCGTCTGCCACACCTTCGGCCGCCGCGCGTTCGCGACGAACGACGCCAGCCGTAACGAGTGGATCGTCGGCCTGCTCGGCTTTGGCGAGGGCTGGCACAACAACCACCACGCCTTCCCCCGCTCCGCCTTCCACGGCCTGCGCTGGTGGCAGTTCGACCTCGCCGGCTACACGATCCGGCTGCTCGAACGCCTGAGACTGGCAAGCGACGTGTATCGCGTCCCGCCCGCCTTGCTGGCGCGGCGCACCCGCCGTGCCGGAGGGAACGGTGTCGTCCTGCCCGGCGCGCGGGAGCGAGAGACAGCGTCCGCGCCGACTCCGGGGGAGAGCATCCTCGCGTGAGGGGCAGCGAGCGCACAATTTTCGAGGAGGAGGCAATCATGTTCCCGCGATCGGACGATCAGGTCGTGATCACGTACCGCGACAGCAACTTCGTGTGGAAAGATCGGGCGCTCGCCCCGGCGTTCCTGACGGCACGGGAGGTGAGCCCCACTGAGCGCTGGATCGATTGCTTCGTCCCGACCTTCTGGGGCGACATCACGCACCCGGCCCGTATTCAGCATGTAGGGGTCACGACGGACGGCCGAACGACCGAGCTCCCCTGGCCGCCGCCCGAGATGGAGCAACCGCCTCGACCGGCCCTGGCCATGCACCTCCGGCTCCGGCACGCTCCCGGCGACGCGCCGAGCATGGTGGAGTGGGGGAAGGAGGGCCACAGGTGAGCCTTGTCTTGTCTCTGCCGGTGTCACCTGGGCTGGCGTTCGGAGCCACCCGGCACGGCACCGCCACTGGTTCCTCTTGGCGTGCCCGTTTCCTGCGCGGGAAACCACACGAGGGAAGGAGTGAGCGATGCCTTCCATGCCAGGCTGGTTCCCATTCGCCGCGGTTGTCGTCGCGATCGGCCTCGTGTTCTTCGTGACGCTGGCCGCCAGGGCACATCTCGGGGCACGTCTCGGCGTTGGCTGGCAGGGCAGCGCTGCGGCGCCAGCGCGCGACGAGCTGCTCCGCCGTGGCCTGCGCATCCAGGCCACCATTATCTCCGTCCGATCCCCCATCGCCTGGCTGCCCTGGGGACACAGCGGGCGCACGTACGTCACCACCGCGACGGCCACTGACCTGGCCACCGGCCAGGCGCGGACATTCACCCAACGCGGAGGGTCGCCGATGGGTAACCGGGGCGAACCGGTCACCGTCCTGGTGGATCCCGCTCATCCTGCTGTCTATCTGATCGTGCGCTAGGGGTGAGTGTCCACCGCTGCCACGGATCTTCGGGGATCTCCGGCTCCAGGGCGGCGCGCTTCGCCTCGCCTCGCCTCGCCTCGCCTCGCCTCGCCTCGTCGCTCATCTGAGCGTCCGTTGCGCGCGAGCTCCAGCGCAGGACGCATCGAGCATGCGCGAGCAGACGACGCTTCCACGAGCGATCCCACGAGCGATTCCACAAAGGAGCACCTCCTATGGACATCGGAGCCATTCTGGGCCTGGCAGCTGGGGGGATCGCCCTCATCCTGCTGCTGTTCGCGCTGGCGGGCGTGCGCGTGGTCTACCAGTACGAGCGCGGCGTGATCTTCGTGCTCGGCCGGCTGATCGGGGCGAAAGGCCCCGGCCTGTTCTGGGTGCCGCCGCTCATTAGCCGCATGCGCAAGATCGATCTGCGCACAGTGACGGTCGAGCTGCCGCCGCAGGAGGGCGTGACGCGCGATAACGTGACGGTGGGGGTCAGCGCGGTCCTGTACTTCTACATCGTCGACCCAAACGACGCCGTCAACAACGTGCTCGACTACTACCGCGCGACGGTGCAGATCGCGCAGACGACGCTGCGCAGTGTGATCGGTCAGTCGCTGCTGGATCAGGTGCTGAGCAATCGCGAGGAAATCAACCGCGGCGTGCAGGCCACCATTGACCAGCGCACCGAGCGCTGGGGCCTGAAGGTGACGGCAGTCGAGATCAAAGACGTGCAGCTGCCGGCCACCATGCAGCGGGCGATGGCAAAGCAGGCGGAGGCTGAACGCGAGAAGCGGGCGAAGGTGTTGCTGGCGCAGGGCGAGTTTCTCGCGGCGCAGACACTGGCGGACGCGGCGTGCCTGCTCTCGACGGAGCCAGTCTCGCTGCAGCTGCGCTACCTACAGACGCTGACGGAGATCGCGGTCGAGAAAAATTCGACGATCATCTTCCCGCTGCCGATCGACTTGGTCGCGCCGCTCACGACGCTGCTGCGCCAGGCCAATGACGCGCGGGCGGCCGGACCGTCGGAGGGGCCAGTCGCCGTGCCAGCGGATGTTCCGCTCGTGCTGCCGCCAGCGCAATAAGGGGAAGCAAGCAGCACGGTGGACGCGGAGGGCAGATCCCTGGAGTGAGTGGCGCCTATTGAGGGAGGTCATTGATGTCAGGCGGCATCGTGCAATGGGAATCCCGGGACCTGGACATCCCCCTGTCGCTCTCCGTGACGCATTGGCGGCATCCCGACTATGTCGGGGTGGCCGCCCCGCGGGTGCAGCCCTTCATCCAGGCCGCCCTGCTACTCGCCGCACGCGAGGGCTGGCGTGCGGACGAGCCGACAGATTTCTCGACGCTGTTCAGCCGGTCGCGGGTCAGGACGACGAACAGCTTCATCCGCTGGCACGTCGGCATGGTGACGATCGGGCTCGTGCGACCCGTCCGCGGCTGACGAGCACGCTCAGCCAACGCCAGTCAGCGGCGCGGTCACGGGCGCTCGGCGCGCGCCGCCGCGAATGACCACCATTGTGACCACCATTCTCAGGGCGCGTGATCCGTGCTGGCCCAACCCGGTCCAACCGGCCCAACCCGGACACAGGAGATTGAAGAAGGGGAGCGTAGACGTGGCCGGCCAGATTGAGAATCGCCGGCGAGCACGGGCTTGCGATACAGCCCACGCCCGCCGGCGATCTGTCGTCGGCGATCCCGTTTGCCACGCCCCAGCGCGATCGCGCTGGGGCGTCGTTCATGCGCCCGTTTCACACCGACCTCTCTGGCCGAGCCGGCGCATGCGCCCGCATCCTACATGGTGGACGGATGCGGGGCAGTCGCGCCGACGGCGGCGGGAGCCATCATCGGAGTCACGCCGAGCTGCCGCAGCATTTGCAGCGGATCAGAGACGACGTAGGCATCCTTGATTTTGCCGTCCGCGAGGTGATGAATGCCGATCGCGGTCAGCTTGACCTGCTTGCCGGTCGGCGGGACGCCCTGGACACCCTGAAGCGCCTCGAGCCCCGTGCTGGCCGCCAGCACGCCACGGTGGGTGCCGGTGCAGGTGAAGCGAGCCACGACGGCGTCTCCCTGGGAGATCAGCTCGTCCACGGTGAACACGAGGTCCGGGAAGGCGGCGCGGAAGCCCGTGATGAGCTGCTTGACGCCGGCGATGCCCCGAATGCCGGGGTTCACGCGGTCAACGAAGTCGGAGGCGATCAGCCCCTCGATGCCGTCGAGTTTCCCAGTGCTCCACAGTTCGGTGTAGAAGCGGCGGACGATGGTCGCGTTGTCTGTTCCTTGCATGACGCAAGTTCCTATCTGACTTCGGAGAATGCCACGACTGCATCGCCCTGATAGACAATCCGGTCTGGTTGCCGAAGCACATTGAGCATAGCAGATGCCAGATCAATAGTCAAGCAATATGGCTGAAATAAATCAATATTCGCTGTCATTTCTGCACTATATTTCGAAATCGCGCCCCTTGCGCCCGCGGTGATGCCCGTTGCCGCTCTCTACGGCGGTGCTCGTCCCTGCCCGGCGGCGGCCGTATCTGGATGGGCATTCTACTTATAATAGGATTGCGCGATAACAGCGCGGAAATGGGTGATGCATTGATACTATACGCCGACACGCAGCCCCCTCGACCAGCGCGCGATGCGGCGACACCGCACGGGAATCGGCAGAAGGTGCTACAATACTGGATAGAGGAGCATCAATATGAAACTCACGGAAGCCCTGCAGAAGAACAGCGGATTCGCGCTCAACCG
>JAICVS010000040.1 GCA_025935195.1 Ktedonobacterales bacterium | reverse complement strand
GGCGGTGGCGCTGGTCTATGCGCTCGGCACGTTCGCGCGGCCGTTCGCGGGCGAGTTTTTCAGCCACCAGCTCACGGCGGCGCTGATCTTTAGCGCGTTCGTGCTGCTCTCTCGCGTGCGCCATGGCGAGGTGCGTGTGCGCGCGGCCGCGCTGGCGGGCCTGCTGGCGGGCTACGCCGTCATCACGGAGTATCCGGCGGCGCTGCTGGTGGCGGCGCTCGGCCTGTATGCGCTGACGCCGCGCACGGATGGCCGGCGGGCGGCGCTGGCGTTGGCGGCGGGGGCGCTGCCGCCGCTGCTGCTGGGGGCCGTGTACAACACGCTGTCCTTCGGCGGCCCGCTCAGCCAGGGCTACGCGCATCTCGCCGGCCCCGATCAGTTCCGGCAGGGGCAGACGCTCGGCTTCATGGGCATCACCTACCCGCATCTGGATGCGCTCTGGCAGACCACGCTCGGCCCCTATCGCGGTATCTTCCTGCTCTCGCCGGTGCTGCTGCTCGCCGTGCCGGGCTTCATCTGGCTGTGGCGCCAGGCCGGCTGGCGGGCCGAGGCGGCGCTCTGGCTGGGTATACTGCTCGTCTACGGCCTCTTCACCATCTCGTACTTCGCCTGGGAAGGCGGGTTCAGCATGGGCCCGCGCGAGTTCCTGCCGGCGCTGCCCTTCCTCGTGCTGCCGATTGGGACGCTGCTGCGACCTGATGCCGATCCGCGCTGGAAGACGGCGTTCGTCGCGCTGGGCGCGCTCTCGGTCGTCGTGGTGGAGCTAGCGACGGCCGCCGGACCGCTCGTAGACCCCGCGCTTGCCTCGCCGCTCACCGATTGGGCGCTACCGCGGCTGCTGGCCGGCCGCCTCGATAACAACTGGGGTATGCTCTTCGGCCTGCCAGGCGTCTCGCAGCTTCTCCCCTTCTGCGCCCTCGCCGCGCTGATCTTGTGGCGCCACTGGCGTCCGAGCGGGCGACGTGCTACAGTACCGGCGAGTGGGCAGCCGGGCGTCATGGCGGAGACGCGCCGGATTCTGTGATGGTGTAGCGATGTAGAGGAGCGTGTGCGGCATGGGTGGCTGGCGGACAGGACAGGTACGCTGGATCGCGCGTGGGCTTTCCTGGGCCGGTGTCGCGCTGCTGCTCGCGGGCGCGCTCGTGGGCTGGCTGGCGCCGCGCCTGCCCGATGGTCTCCTCTTTGGGGCAGCCGCGCAATCGCCCATCCGCGACGCGGGGATTGATGTCGGCGGCTATCTCGGCGCCGACATCACGGCGCTGGCGGTGATCATCGCCGTCGTGATCGGCTTCAACGCCACGACGCTCCAGATCGCGGGCCAGACGCACTCGCTCGCGCTGGTGCGCGCCATCCTGCTCTCGCTGACGCCGTTCCTGCTGTGCTGGACGCTCACCACCGGCGTCGCGCTCGTCTACTTCCTACTGCCGCCGGTCTACGTCGCGCAGCTCTGGCAGATGCTCTGCTGGTTCGGCGCGGTCGTGCTGCTGATGATCGCCTATCTGTGGGATCTGCCCTGGCGGCTCTCCGGCCAGTACGTCGGCCTGTGGGCCATCCACGGGTTGGCGCGCATGCCGATCGGCCAGTGGGAGGCGCTCGACGGCTACTCGACGCTGCAAACGGCGGTCGCGGCGGCCAGCGCACGCGGCGACCTGGGCACGGTGCGCGCCGTCACCGCCGTGCTCGGCCGCTTCCTCGCGGACGTGCGCGACGCGAAGGCGGAGGCAAAGCCGACCTACGACCGCGCCCGCTATCGCGCCCTGAAGAACCTGCTCACTGGCTGTGCGCAGAACGCGGCCGGCGCGCCCAACGCCGTGGTATACAACCTGGGCGCGGTGGCGGCCGGCGTCACGTTGCAGGCGGCGGCGGTGGGCCACCCCAGCCACGACCCCGACCACGATCTCTACTCTGGGCTGCTCGGCGTGCTGCGCGGCAATCCCCAGCGGCTGGACCCGCTCTGGACGGGCATGCGCCACGCGCTCTGCCGCGAGTTCGCGCATGCCGATCCCTTCCTGGTCCAATACTGGCACGCGCACGCGCGCTGGTCCGCGGACGACCCGCGCCGCATCGCCCGCGTCGCCGAAGGGGTGGCGTTCTTCCATGCCGGTTGCTGGAGCGCACTGCGCGCGGTGTGGAGCCGCGACGAGGCCGACGCCGAGGCGGCCGACATGGCCACGGACCTGTATCGCGACATCGTGACCCATCTGAGCAAGCAGATGACGCAAACTCGGCCGAAGATCGGCGCCGTCCGCCTCGCCGACGTGCCGGTCAGCTTGCTGGACACCGTGCATGCCGCGATCCTGAACGCATGGCCAGCGGGCGAGGCCGAGAGCGAGCGTGTCGTCGTCGTCAACGCCTACGAGTCGCGTCGCGTTGAGCTGCTGGCCTTCTCTGCCCACTAAGCTTACATGTCAACCAATAGCAAGAGTTCGGCTAGGACGAAGTAGACAGGAAGTACGCGATCGCCCATCCTTCTGGATATGAACACACCAGCATGGGAAGCGTCGCGAGCCTTCCGCCACCAGGTGTACCCGTTGTTTGGGTGTCGGCGCGACGCCCTCTTTGAAATCCTCGATGCCGTGTTGAGCGCGCCAAGCCTCGAAACGTCCGCTTTTCACACCTTCTTCCGCACCTGGGCAGCCCTGCGCACCTGCCAAAACCCTGTGGACGGTCGCCGGGATGGCCCAAAGGCAAGCGTTCACTTCCTTCCAACGTGACACAATCAAACGAGGAGAGAGATGACATGCGCCTGCCGGAGCTGCGCGCCGAGGTCGCGCGCTACGCCAAGAAGATGTCCGCCAGCGGCCTGGTGCGCGCGACGCAGGGCAACCTCAGCGCGCGCGACCCCGACTCCGGCCTGATCTGCCTGACGCCCAGCGGCGCCGACTACGATCTGCTCACCGCGGACGACATCGTCGTCGTAGACGCCGAAGGCAACGTCGTCGAGGGACGCTGGAAGCCCACCACCGAGCTGCCGCTGCACACGCTGATCCTGCGCCGCCGGCCGGACGTCCACTGCGTCATGCACACCCACTCCCCCTACACCACCGCCTTCGGCGTCGTCTACCAGCCGGTGCCGATGATCCTGCAAGACTCCGCGCTCTGCCTCGGCGGCGCGGTTCCCGTCGCCCCCTACCGCATGTCCGGCACACCGGAGTTCGCGGAGATGATCGCGGACACGCTCGGCTCCGGCAGTGCGGTGATCTGGGGCAACCACGGTGCGATGGTCGTCGGCGCGGACCTCGCGCTGACCTACGCGACCGCGCACGCATTGGAGGATAGCGCCCATATCTACGCCATCGCCGCCCAGCTCGGCACCCCCGTACACCTGCCCGACGACGAGGTAGCGCGGCTGCACCGCCTCTGGCGCGAGCACTACGGCCAGAAAGCGCTGACGGCGCGACCGGAACCGGCAACAGACGACCAGGAATAGAGGCATCGCCTTGCGGTGAGCCGTTGGGCCATCCCTCATCCGTGCCAAACCGCCCGGTTTTCTGGAGCCAGGGGCAAGATGCGAAGACGCTACCGAATCCGCGATGTATCCGCGGAATGAACCACTTGTTCGAGTCCAGCATATGTGCAAGAATTGGCAGCGGTCGGCGCGAAAGCGCTTTCCGCTGGTCTTGGCATGATCGACCAGCGCCGGTTGCGTGCGCGTCTGGTTGCGCTCGGCTCGGTAGCGGCATTCTGTGCCGTCGCATTGTACAGGAGAGCAGACCCATGCGAAAAGTCATTTCAATGATCCATCTCTCGTTGGACGGCTTCGCGGCCGGCCCCAATGATGAGCTGGACTGGATTGCCTACGATGACGAGCTTGAGCAGTATGCTCATTCCCTGCACGCCATGACGGATGCCGTCATCTGGGGGCGCAGGACGTATGAGCTTATGGCGGGCTACTGGCTCACGGTGCCGGGGAATCCGGCCAGCACCCCGGCTGAACTCGAGCACGCCCACTGGCTGGATGACACGACCAAAATCGTGGTGTCGCGCACGCTGGATCGCGTCGAATGGAACGATGCGCCGAATACGGTGCTGATCAAAGACAACATCGCCGACGAAATCAACCGCATCAAGCAACAGCCTGGCAAAGACATCTGGTTCCTCGGCAGCATCGCGCTGGCGCAGACGTTTATGCGGCTCGACCTGATTGACGAATACCGCATCAATATCAATCCGACAGTGCTGGGGCGCGGCAAGCCCCTGTTTGCCGGTCTCACCCGTGATTTCCCGCTGAAATTGCTGGACACGAAGACGTTCAAAAGCGGCGTCGTCGCCCTGCGGTATGAGCCGGTACGCGCATGATCACTCAACGCATGATCGCTCACCGCGCCCGTCGTTGCGCCCGTGCCGCGCCTTGCCGCCCGGACTATGATCTCCCATAGAAGGAACAAGACAGCGCACACGCGGAGGGAGGCCCACAGACACCCAGACGGAGGGCATATCATGGAGACGACATCAGGCGGGCTGCTTCCGCGCGTCGTCATCGTCGGCGGCGGCTTCGGCGGCCTGCGCGCGGCGCGGGCGCTGCGCCACGCCTCGGTCCGCGTCACGCTGGTGGACCGCGGCAACCATCACCTCTTCCAACCGCTGCTCTATCAGGTTGCGACAGCGGAGCTTTCGCCCGCCGACATCAGCGCGCCCATCCGCGGCGTGCTGCGCCGCCAGCGCAACGCCGAGGTCGCGCTGGCCGAGGTGACAGGCGTGGACGTGGATCGCCGCCAGGTCTCCCTGCACGATCTGGCGACCAGGCGTGACCGCACGCTCGACTACGACTACCTCATCACCGCCACCGGCGCCGGCACCAGCTACTTCGGCCACGACGACTGGGAGCAGTTCGCGCCAGGCTTGAAGACCATCGAGGACGCCACCGCCATCCGCCGCGACATCCTGCTGGCCTTCGAGGCCGCCGAGGCCAAGGGCGCGGAGGGCGCGACTCAGTCGCCCGATCTGCTGACGTTCGTCGTCGTGGGCGGCGGGCCGACCGGCGTGGAGCTGGCCGGCGCGATTGCCGAGGTGGCGCGCAAAGCCCTGGTCTCCGACTTCCGCCACATCCACCCGGCGGATGCGCGCGTCGTGCTGGTCGAGGCGGCGCCGCACATCCTGGCGACCTATCCCGTCGCACTCTCCGAGCGGGCGCGGCGCAAGCTGGAGCGCCTGGGCGTCGAGGTGCGCACCAGTGCGCGTGTCGAGAGCATAGACGAGTGCGGCGTGATTGTGGACGGCGAACGCCTCGCCGCCCGCACCGTCATCTGGGCGGCGGGCGTGCGTGCCTCGCCGGCCGGTGAGTGGCTGCGCGCACCCACCGACCGCGCCGGCCGCGTGCTGGTCGGCCCCGACCTCACCATCCCGGACCATCCAGAGGTCTTCGTGATCGGCGACACGGCCAGCGCCAGCCAGGACGGCGCGCCCCTGCCCGGCATCGCGCCGGTGGCGATGCAACAGGGCCACTACGCCGCCACGGCGATCCGCCGCCGCATCGCGGGGGAGCGCGCTATCCCGCCGTTCCACTACTTCGACAAAGGCACGATGGCAACGGTCGGGCGCTCGTTCGCGGTCGCGCGCATCCGCCGCCTCAGCCTCAGCGGCTTCCTCGCCTGGGCGCTCTGGCTGGGCATCCACATCCTCTTCCTGATCGGCTTCCGCAACCGCGCGCTGGTGCTCTTCCAGTGGGCCTGGGCCTATCTCACCTACCAGCGCGGCGCCCGGCTGATCACCCACCTCGCAGCCGAGGCCCGCGTGCCCGCCACCATCCCGCGACCCTGACCGGCCCGTCGCATGCCTCATCCCACGAGAAGAGCCCGCGCCGATCGCTCTGATCGGCGCGGGCGTGCTTGGTCGAATACGCCATCACGGCACACGCTCACGTAGCGGAGGCAACCGGGGTGGACAGCGCAGGCGTGATCACATCCGCTTCCACCACGACCGGCTCCTCCACCGTCGCCAGCGCCTCGATCTGTGGCGGTGTGACGATCAGCGGCACGGATGAGTCCTGCATCAGCTTCGCCACCACGCCCACCGGAAACACCCGCGCGATACCGCCGCGCCCATGTGTGGACATGACGATCAGGCTGCCGTCATGCGCCGCCGCGACTCGGGCGATCTCCTCCCCGGCATTCCCGCCCGCGAGCATCGTCTGCACAGCGATGCCATGCGCACGCGCCAGCCGTTTGCGCAGCGTGGAGAGATACGCCCGTGCCTCCCGCTCTTCGCGCTCTTGCGACTCCGCCTCAAGCATATAGGCATCGGCCACGCCGATCAGCGGTGGCGGGACGAGCACACGCACCACCAGCAGCAGCCGGTCGTAGTGCTTCGCGTACGCGACCGCCAGCGACAGTGCGTGCTCGGCCTCCTCGCTCCCATCGAGCGGCACGATGACGGCCGAGTTGGGCGCAGCGAGCAGATCCGCGTAGGCCGTCGCCGGCAGACCTTCCGGCCACACGAGCACGGGCGCCGGGGCATGCGCGATCACACGGCGTGTCACGCTGGGGTGGATCAAAGCCTGGAGCAAATTGCGATGGTGCGGCGCCATCAGAATCAACGTGGCGCCCTCCCTCAGCGCGGATGCGGGAATCCCGCTCTCGGCCTGGCCGTACTCGAAGCGCGCCTCCGTGTTGATGCCCTGGCCGCGCAGCTCGCTCACGCGCGCCTCGATGGCGGCGTTGGCGGCCACGACCTCCTCTACGGCTTCGCGCTCCGCTTCGACCCGGAGCAGCACGAGGCGCGAGCCCTCGCGCTCGGCCATCTGCCGGGCCACGGCAATCGCCTCATCGGCGCGGGCCGACCCATCCGTCGGCACCAGGATGCGGTCGAACATAGTATGCCTCCATCAATCCCAGGGAGCCAGGCGCGACACGTGTCGTCAGACGCGCCATTGCCGCGATCCGCGACGGGCGACCGGCTATATCTGCCTCTCGGCATCTACAGGATATGGCCTGCGCATTACACCCGCGTCACAGTCCCGCGTTGAGCTTCACAGCGTCGTCACAGACCGATCCGGATGCGATCGCGGGACGCGCCCTGAGAGCGAGGTGTGATGGCGACGACCCCAGCCGTTACTGGGCCGCGATGCGGGCGCGAGCAACATGCTCGCAGATGCGGTAGAGAGATTGAGAGATTGCCGATGCGCCGCGGCAGACGGACGTGTCGATGGAGGTGCGCCATGACGCCAGCGCGGCCGGCGGAGCGTTACAGGCAGAACATCCTGGCGGAGCGGGAGAGCGCCGCCCTGTATGACGTGCTCGCCGGGGCGGAGAAGGATCCGCGCCTAGCCGAGATCTACAGCAAAATGGCCGGTGTCGAGCGGCGGCACGCCGAGGTCTGGGCAAGACATCTGCGCGAGAGCGGCGAGGCGGTTCCCGCGTATGCGCCGACGCTGCGCCTGCGCCTCCTCGGCATGCTCGCGCGCCGGTTCGGCGCGGGCGCCGTCCTACCGGTCGTCACGGCGATGGAGCGGCAGGCGGTCCACGCATATGATGGGCAGCCGGAGGCGGCCGCGGCGGGCATGCCGCGGGAGGAGCGATCACACGCCCGCGTCTTCCGCTATCTGGACACGGCCACACGCGGCGGGATGTCCGGCGCGGTGATGGCCCAGCTCGAAGGGCGCCACCGCGCCACCGGCGGCAATGCGCTGCGGGCGGCTGTGCTCGGCGCCAGCGATGGGCTGACCTCGAACCTGAGCCTGGTGATGGGCGTAGCCGGTGCGGCCTTGGCGGGCCGCGGCATCCTGGTGACGGGGTTGGCGGGCATGCTTGCTGGCGCGCTCTCGATGGCGATTGGCGAGTGGCTGTCCGTGCAGAGCGCCCGCGAGTTGTTCGAGCGGCAGATCGGTGTCGAGCGCCAGGAGTTGGAGGAGGTGCCCGATGAGGAGCGCGAGGAGCTGGCGTTAATCTACCAGGCAAAGGGGATTGACGCGCAACGGGCGCGCGAGATGGCCGAGAGCATCCTCGCGCAAGACGGCTCGGCGCTCGACACACTCGCCCGCGAAGAGCTGGGCATTGACCCGAACGAGCTGGGCGGTTCAGCGATCGTGGCGGCGGCAACCTCCTTCTGCTTGTTCGCGGCCGGTGCGGTGATCCCCGTGCTGCCATTCGCGTTCCTCAGCGGCCTCGTCGCCGTGGCGATCAGCCTGGTGCTGAGCGTGCTGGGGCTGTTCGTGATCGGCCTGGGCATCACGCTTACCACCGGGACGCCGCTGCTCAAGGCCGGCGGCCGGCAGGTCGTCCTTGGGTTGGCGGCCGCGCTTGTGACGTTCGCGCTCGGCAAGCTGGTCGGTGGCGCATTGGGCTAAGCTCGAACGGCCCGCATGGACCTGGACAGCGCTCCCCACCTGATGCGAGGATCGTGACAGTCGAAGTGGAGGCAGCCGGCATGGTGGCGTGCTGGCGCGTCACTGGAGGATGGCATATGCGCGCATTCGCGCTGGATGACACACTCCGCGAGCGGCAGCAAGCCGGCCGGCTGTACTTCGAGTTCCTGCGCGTGCCCGCGCTCAGCGCCGGCGTGTACGTGCTACCGGCGGGCGGCACGGACCCACAACAGCCGCACGCCGAAGATGAGCTGTACTACGTGGCGAGCGGCGCGGGCAGCATCGAAGTGGACGGCGAGAGCCTTCCCGTCCGCGCCGGCTCCCTGATCTACGTCCCCGCACACGCGCCCCACCGCTTCCACACCATCACCGAAGAGCTGCGCATCCTCGTCTTCTTCGCCCCCGCCGAATACACCCAGGCGCAACAGGGCTGACGTCAGAGCGTGCGTATGCTCGGCACATCGAGCGATAAGCGTATCGTCTGCGATGGTCTCTCCAACCGGCGCAGGCCGGTTTGGTGGCGCAGCCTTCAGGCGCGGTTGCAACCGCCCGCCGTCCTGTGTCTTCCTTCTTCCCTCCGTGAACCTCCGCTTCCTCCGTTCCTCCGTGTTCGTTCTCGTCTCTCTCTTTTGCCCTCTGCGTCCTCCGCGTCCTCCGCGGTTCAATTCCCCCCACGCTCCCGCACCCGCATCGGCATGCCGCCCGGCATCACCAGCGTGATAAAGCCAACCTCGAATGGCGGGCCGGAGTCCGCCGGCTCCAGTGTGTAGCGGCGCAGCACGTCCGCCGCGATGGCCTTCACCTCGATATTGGCGAAGTTGATGCCGATGCACAGCCGCTGGCCGCCGCCGAACGTCACCAGCGCGTACGGCGTCTTGCGATCCTCCTCGCGCGGCGGCTCGTAGCGCGCCGGATCGAACCGCTCCGGCTCCGGGAAGCAGCGCGGCAGCCGGTGGCACGCCGCCAGCGCCAGGCGCACGCTTGTGCCGGCCGGCAGCGTGTAGCCTGCGAACGCCACATCGCGCACCAGCCCGCGCGGCACGTTCTGCACCGGCGCATGCAGCCGTCCCGCCTCACGAATGAACAAGTCCAGCGCATGCAGCCGCCGCGCCGCCTCGACCGAGAGCGGCGCATCCGACCCCGCCAGCACCGCGCGCAGCTCCTCATCCACCCGCGCCCGCTGCTCCGGCAGCGTTGCCAGCAGGTAGAGCGTCCACGCCGCCAGCGTCGTCGTCGTCTCGTGGCCGGCGATCAACAGAATGTACAGGTGCGCCAGCACCTCCTCATCGCTGAGCGCCTGCCCCTGCTCGTCGCGCGCATGGACGATTGTGCCGAGCACGTCGCGCGCCTGCCGCTCCGGCGCCGCCCGCCGCTGTGCGATCAGATCGAGCAACAGCGCATCCAGCTCCTCTTTCGCCGCCAGCGCCGCGCGCTCATACTCCTCGTACTCCACCGCGCTCGTCATCGGCCCCGTGCGCGGCAGCAGCGTGTAAAAGAGCTGTTGCAGCCGCGCCACCTCATCGGGCCGCTCCACTCCCGCCAGCGCCGTCGCCGCCACGTGAAACGTGATCTCCCGCGCCTCCTGGTAGACATCCACCTGCCCGCGCGCCGCCCACGTCTCGGTGTGTTGTGCGATCACGCCTTGCATCAGCGGCAGGTACGACTCCATATACGCGTTCGTGAACGCTGGATTCCACATCTTGCGGCTGCGCGCCCAGGCTGGATTATCCTGATTCAGCAGGCCGTGGCCCATCAAGCCGCCGATGATGGGCGTCCAGCCCAGGTCATGGCTGAAGGCCTCGCGCTCCGTGTGGAAGACGAAGCGGTTCGCCTCCGGCCCAATCAAGAAGACGATCTCCCGCCCCGCCCCCTCGCCAAACAGCATCGGCCAGCGCAGCACCGGCCCCAGCTCTTCGGCCTCGCGCGCCATCCGCGCTGGCATCTCGCCCGACATCATATCCATCGCCGTCAGCCGCGTCAGCGGCGCCGCGCTCAAAGGCTTCGCCATGCCATCCACCATGCCATCCATCCTCCGCGCTCGCTCGCGCTCCATCCCATTCGCGCCGCCGTGTCGCCTCTCAGGCGCCGGCAACCGTAAGCATGTACGCGCCGGGATGGCCGGCGTTGCGCGTGCGCCGCGGCGACTGCGTCAAGGAGAGATCACGTACAAAACGAACTGTTGGTGATGATACGGCGGAAGAAGGCGATCAGCTCATCGGCGTAGGCATCGAAGGTGAAGCGATCGCGCTGGCGCCGGACGTTGGTGCGGATGGCCTCCATGCCGCTCACCTCGCGGCAGACGAAGGAGTCAGGCCGATACGCCGGGCTATCTGGTCGGCGGCGGAGTAGGGATCGGCGCGGCGCGCGACCACGTCTTCGATCAGCCGCTCCCACTCCTCGGCGCCGACGGTGGCGGCGACGCGCGCCAGCAGGGCTTGATTGAGCAGGGCGAGCACCTCGCTGCGCGCCTGGCGACCGGAGCGGTCGGCGAGCTGGCCGGACGCGCCCAGGAAGTCGCGGTGCGCGGCCAGCTTGTCGGCCAGCTCAGGGACACCCTGGCCGCTGGCGGCGACGGTCTTGAGGATGGGCACGCGCCAGGGCCGCTCGCGGCGGTCCTCGGCCAGGCTGAGCAGCATGCGCAGCTCGGCGGCGGTCTGGTCCGCGCCGGGGCGGTCGGCCTTGTTGACGACGAAGATATCCGCGATCTCGAGGATGCCGGCCTTGATGGCCTGGATGTCGTCGCCCATGCCCGGCACGACGACCACAACCACCGTCTGCGCGGCACGCACGATCTCAACCTCGGCCTGCCCCGCGCCCACCGTCTCGATGATGATCGTGTCGTAGCGGGCGGCGTCCAGCGCGCGCACCACCTCGCGGGTGGCGGCGGCGAGGCCGCCCAGGCTGCCGCGCGAGGCCATGCTGCGGATGAAGACGCCGGGGTCGCCGGCCAGCTCTTGCATGCGGATGCGGTCGCCCAGGATGGCGCCACCGGTGAAGGGGCTGGTTGGGTCCACGGCGACGATGCCGACGCGCTGGTCGCGGCGGCGCAGCTCACGGGCCAGCCCTGTGACCAGGGTGGACTTGCCGGCGCCGGGCGAGCCGGTGACGCCGACGATGTGGGCGCGGCCGCCGTGGGCGTGGAGCTGTGCAAGAATATGCCGCGCCTCAGGCGCGTTGTTCTCCACCAGCGTGACGACGCGGGCCAGCGCACGGCGGTCGCCGACGAGCAGGCGCTCGACAATCGGCGGCGTGGATGTGGATGTAGATGTGGATGGGGGCGTGGACATGCTACTCCGCCTGCCGCTGCGATGGCGCGTTCGCGGCGGCGTCTTCAACCGGCTCGATGGGGGTGCCGCTGGCCGCCAGCGGGGGCAAGTCCTGGCTCAGGCGTTCGGGGCGGACGTTGGCGCGGACGTATTCGATGATGGTGGACATGGGGGTGCCGGGGCCGAAGTTGCCGCGGATGCCCATCGCCTTGATGGCGGGAATGTCCTCGTCGGGGAGGATGCCACCAGCCATGACCAGCACGTCGTCCACGCCGCTCGCGCGCAGCAGCTCCATCACCTTGGGGAAGATCGCCATATGCGCGCCGGAGAGGATGCTCATCAGGATGGCGTCCACGTCCTCCTGGATCGCGCCCTCGACGATCATCTGTGGCGTCTGGCGAATGCCGGTGTAGATCACCTCCATGCCGGCGTCGCGCAGCGCGCGCGCGATGACCTTCGCGCCGCGGTCGTGGCCGTCCAGCCCCGGCTTGGCTACCAGCACACGGATTTTGCGCCCCTCACCGCGCTCCGTCGCTTCCGCCGAATCTGGCGTTTGTGTCGTCTTTGCCATATCTCGCGGGTTCCAGCAGCACGCCGCCAGCGGGCGCGTGCTGATTGGCCCCGTCCTCCTTTCGCGCTGCGTCGCACCATCGCATATCCCACGCCGCCGCGTCGCGGCATGGCGCCACGCGGGATTGTACAATCGCGGCCGCCCGGTCGCAAGCGCGGATGGTGGATGGCGGACTCTGCCATACCAGCCGGGCCTTGACAACGGCCAATCCGCCAGTATACTTGATTGCGGCTGTCCGTCCGCTTTGCGTACCACCCTCAGCAGCTCGACGCGGGGAGGTTTGTGCGTGTTCGCACACGAAGGATGGGGCAGCCGCGCGGCGTGGATGGCCGCGAACGGCGCGGAAAGCGCATAAAAGGAGGTGGAGCTACCGGCTCGGATTTTCGGAATCGTCACCGCACATTCCCTCGTATCCCTCGCTCTTCCCTTCGCATTCCCTCGTAACCCTCGCTTGTCGGGCCGCTCCGGTTGCCGATCCGTGTGGTCAGGCGTGACCTGGAGCTGACAACGGCACACCCATTCCCCGGCACTTTCCCGGCACCCCGCCGCACGCGCGACGATGGCATAGGCGCGCTCGGCGGGTGAATGGCGTCCGCTCTGCACCGGCACGACGATGTTGCCGCGTGCGCTGAGTTTGAGGTGAGGAATGAAGCGAGAACTCCTGCGGAAACCGTCCGTACGCATCGTCGCCGCGCTGGCGACGCTGAGCGTGCTCGTGATCGCCCCGGCGCTGGTGTTCGCCGGGCCGCTGGTCTTCCATGGCGCCGCTCAAGCGGGCGCGCTCTCTGCCAGTAGCCCGCGCGTGACGCATGACACGCATCACGACGTGTCCGCGCCGCTGAGCTCCATCCAGGCCGGCCCGTCGCGTCGCAGTGGCAAGACGGCCGACGATTTCGCGCCGCTCGCCCCCCGGCGCCAGGGAGCGCCCAATAACCTGAAGGCGCCGGTGCAGACCGCGCCCGGCACGCTGGCGATCCCGGCCACCGCGACGAATTTCGACGGCGTCGGCAACGGCTTCACCGGGCCGAACGGCACATTTACCGTGGCGGCGGCCCCGCCCGACACCAACGGCGCGGTCGGCCCCAACAACTACGTGCAGTTGGTCAACACCGACTTCGCCATCTTCAACAAGACCGGTACGGTGCTCAAAGGCCCGCTCGCCATCAACTCGCTTTGGTCGGGCTTTGGCGGCCTCTGCCAGACGGACAACGACGGCGACCCCACCGTGGTGTATGACCGGGCGGCGAATCGCTGGATCATCGCCCAGTTCGCCATCACCGGCGCCAACGGCACCTCGGCACCGTTCCTGCAGTGCGTCGCGGTCTCCACGACCGGCGACCCAACCGGCAGTTATAACCGCTATTCCTTCTCGTACCCCAACTTCCCCGACTACCCGAAGATGGCCGTCTGGCCGGACGCCTACTACGAAACGTACAACATGTTCAACGCCGCCGGCACCTCGTTCCTGGGCGCCGAGGACTGCGCGTTCGACCGCTCCAAGATGCTGACCGGCGCGGCAGCCACGCAGCAATGCTTCCAGACCAGCACATCCTTCGGCGGCCTGCTGCCCTCCAACCTGGATAGCTCGATCCAGCCGGCGGCCGGCTCGCCCAACTACGTGATCGGGCTGAACACGACGACCTCGCTGGCGTTCTGGAAGTTCCATGTGGACTTCACGACGCCGGCCAACTCGACCTTCACCGGCCCGACCAGCCTGGCCGTGGCCTCGTACGCGCAGGCCTGCGGCGGCGGGACGTGCATCCCGCAGTCTGGCACGACCCAGCAGCTCGACTCGCTCGCCGACCGCGTGATGTTCCGCTTCGGCTATCGCAAGTTCGCCGACGGGCATGAGTCGCTGGTCGTCAACCACTCCGTCACGGCAGGTAGCTCGGTAGGCGTGCGCTGGTACGAGATTCGCCTCGACGCCAACCACAACCCGAGCATCTTCCAGCAGGCGACATACGCCCCCGACGCCTCGTTCCGTTGGATGGGCAGCATCGCGATGGACGGCTCCGGCGACATTGGGATGGGCTTCAGCACGTCGAGCAGCAGCCTGCACCCCGGCCTCCGCTATACCGGCCGGCTGGCAGGTGACGCGCTGAACACCATGTCGCAGGGCGAAGGCACCATCATCACTGGCGCCGGCTCGCAGACCGGCCAGAGTCTCAGCCGCTGGGGCGACTACAGTGCCATGACGGTGGACCCGTCGGATGACTGCACTTTCTGGTACACCAACGAGTACATCCCGGCCAACGGCGCCTTCAACTGGAAGACGCGCATCGGCTCGTTCAAGTTCGCCGGCTGCGGCGGCACGGCGACCAACGACTTCTCGATCAGCGCCAGCCCCACCAGCCTGAGCCTCGGGGCCAACGCCAGCGGCACCTCCACCATCAGCACCGCGACCACCGCCGGGACGGCGCAGACGGTCAACCTGACGGTCTCCGGCACGCCGGCCGGCGCGACCGCCTCGCTCAGCCCGACCTCCGTCACCTCTGGCGGCTCCGCGACGCTGACCGTCAACGCCGGCACCGCCGCCGCGGGGACGTATACGCTGACCGTGACGGGCACTGGCACCAGCGCCACGCACACGGCCACTGTCACGCTCACCGTGACGGCCGCCAATGACTTCTCGATCAGCGCCAGCCCCACCAGCCTGAGCCTGGCCGCCAACACCAGCGGCACTTCCACCATCTCGACCGCGACCACATCGGGCGCGGCGCAGACGGTGAATCTGACCGTCTCGGGGACGCCGGCTGGCGCGACCGCCTCGCTCAGCCCAACCTCGGTGACGTCGGGCGGCTCCGCGACGCTGACCGTCAACGCCGGCACCGCTGCCGCCGGGACCTATACGCTGACCGTGACGGGCACTGGCACCACCACCCACAGCACGACCGTCAGCCTGACGGTGACGGCCGGCGGCACGACGACCAACCTGATCGTCAACGGCGGCTTCGAGAGCGGGCAATCGCCCTGGGTGGAGACCTCGTCGGGCGGCTTCCAGCTCGTTGACGGGACGAATCCGCATACGGGTACGCAGAGCGCATTCCTCTGCGGCTACAACAACTGCACGGACACGATCCGCCAGACGGTGACGCTGCCGAGCACGACGACCAAGGTGGTGCTGACGTTCTGGCTGTTCATCAGCACGAGCGAGACGACCACGACGACCTGCTTCGACAACTTCAACGCGCGCATCCGCACCAGCACCGGCACCGTGATCACGACACCGCTGACGCAGTGCAACCTGAATCACCACGGCTGGCAGCAGTTCAGCTTCGACGTCACATCGGCGCTCAGCTCGTTCAAGGGCCAGCAGATCCAGGTGTTCTTCTCCGGCACGACCGACGTCTCGTTGATCTCGAGCTTCTTCGTGGACGACGTAGCGCTCAACGTCACGGCGTAACCGCGCATCGGGTCCCTTCCTGAGAAGAAAGGGGAAGCCACGGGACACCATTGTAATGCGTCTGTAGTGCGGTGAGTAGCCGGGCCGGATGCGAGCGACGAGGCTCGTGTCCGGCCCATTTTGCTGCTCATTGAGTGGGCAGCGGGTGGCACGACCCGTGCGGCCCCTTCTGACGGTGCGGCGTGACGACGCGACGCACTGGAAGGAGGCGGGAACACATGGCGAACGTGGATGTCTGGTACGAGCGGTTGCCGGACAGCATTAAGGACAATCTCTCGCGCGAGCAATGGCACGAGGCGCAACAAGACCTCATCGCGGACGGTCAGCCGGTGCCAGAGACGACCGCCTACGTCAACGTGAAGAACGGGCAGATCAGCACCTATCAGGCGGGCGACCGGGCGCGCGGCCCGCTGCTGCCGGCGCACGATCTCTCCGGCGCCCACGGCAAGGACGACACGCAGTTCCACACCACACCGCCCGGCGCGCGCGGCGAGGGATAGTGGTAGAGCGAGCGGCGTTGACAGCACCGCCAGCACGGGCGTACGATGCGGCCGGAGCGCCGCGGCCTGGGATGCGCGTGGGCGCGATTGTGAAATTGCGAGGACATCGTGACGCCCACGCGCGCGCAGCGGAAGGCGCTGCTCTCCGACCACCCACTCTTCTTCGCGCACCGCGGCGGCTCACTGCTGGCGCCGGAGAATACCTTCGTCGCGTTCGACCGCGGCGCCGCACTGGGGGCGGACGCGCTGGAGCTAGACATCCACGCGACGCGCGACGGCGCGCTGGTGGTGATCCACGATCCGACGCTGGATCGCACCACCGACGGCACCGGCCCGGTGGCCGCGCGCACGCTGGACGAGCTGCGCCGGCTCGACGCCGGCTATCGCTTCACGTCCGACGGTGGCGCGACCTATCCCTATCGCGGCCAGGGCATCACCATCCCCACGCTGCGCGCGGTCTACGAGCGCTACCCCACGCACCGCGTCAATATTGACATCAAAGGCGGCGCGGTTGGGCAGGAGGCCCTGCTGTGGGGGCTGATCCAGGAGGTCGGCGCCCAGGACCGCACCATCATCGGCAGCAGCGACGGTCCAGCGGCGCTGGCAGCCTTCCGCCGCGTCTCGGCGGGGCGCGTCGCCACCTCGGCGAGCGCCATGGAGGTGCGCAACTTCCTGTTCGCGTACTGGTCGCGTGCGGTGCGGCTGCTGCGTCCCGCCTACGATGCGCTCCAGGTGCCAGAGGTGCATCGCGGCATCCGTGTCGTCTCGCGCGGGAGCGTGGCGGCGGCGCACCGCCTCGGCCTGCCAGTCCACGTCTGGACGGTGGACGACCGCGCGGACATGGAGCGGCTGCTGGACTGGGGCGTAGATGGACTGATGTCGGACCGGCCGGATACGCTGGCCGAAGTGCTGGCGGCGCGGGCCTGACGTTGCGTGAGCCAGTGCGGAACATGACGTAGGATGAGCGATGCGGAGCGCGACACACTCCCCTGATGCCAGCGAGAGCGGCGCGGTCCTGGGGATCGACATCGGCGGCACCAAGCTGGCCGCCGGGGTGATCACGCGCGATGGGCACGGGCTGTCAGACGTGCGCCAGCCCGCACCGCACGATACGGACGCCGAAGGGCTGCTGGCGGCGGTCGTGGAGCTGGCGTGGCGGGCGCGGGCGGACGCCGGCGTGAGCGTGAATGCGCTCGGCATCGGCTGCGGCGGACCGTTGCGCTACGCCGAAGGGATCGTCTCGCCGCTGCATATCTCCGCGTGGCGCGGCTTCCCCTTGCGCAAGCGGCTGGCGGCGGTGCTGGGGCTGCCGGCTGTGCTGGATAACGACGCGAAGGCGTTCGCGCTGGGAGAGGCGCGCTTCGGCGCGGGACGCGGCTCGCGCTGTCTGCTCGGCATGATCGTCTCGACGGGCGTGGGCGGCGGCATCGTGCTGGATGGGCGGCTGCTGCACGGCGCCAGCGGCAACGCCGGCCACATCGGCCACGTCACCGTGGCGGCGGACGGTCCGCTCTGCCCATGCGGGGCGCGCGGCTGCGTAACGGCCTACGCCTCCGGCACAGGGCTGGCGGCACAGGCATGCGCGGCGCTGGCAACAGGCGAAAGCAGCGCACTGGCCGCGCTGCCGGCGAGCCAGGTCACCGGGCGAGCCGTCGTGGAAGCCGCGATGGCGGGAGATGCGCTGGCGCATCGGCTGCTGGACGACGCGGCGCGTGCGCTGGCAGTCGGCATCGCGGCGGCGGCCAACCTGCTCGACCTGGATCGCGTGGTGATCGGCGGCGGCATCGCCCAGACGGGAGAGCCACTGCTGAACCCATTGCGCCGCGCGCTGCAAGCGCACACGCGACTCGCCTTCTTGCGCGGTCTGGAGGTGCGGCCGGCGGCACTGGGGCCGGCGGCAGGCGTGATCGGCGCGGCGGCGCTGGCGATGTAACAAGGAGGCGAGCGCGTGAACGAATTGGAGGCGATCATCGCCGAAGAGAGTGCCCGCGACGGTCCCATCACCTTCGCACGCTTCATGGCCCTCGCCTTGTACCATCCAACGCTCGGCTACTATGCGGGCGGCGGTGTGGGACGTGAGCCGCTCGGCTGGGAGGGCGACTACTTCACCAGCGGCGACGTACATCCGCTCTTCGGTTGGTGCGTCGGCAAGCAGCTCGCGCAGATGTGGGAGCTGCTGGGCCGGCCGCCGCGCTTCGACGTGATCGAGCTGGGCGCCGGGCGCGGGCTACTGGCGCGTGACGTCTGGCGCTACGCGCTAGAGCGCGCGCCAGAGTGGGCCGCCGCGCTGCGCTATACGCTGGCGGACCGCGCGCCCGTCGGCTCGCCGCTGCGTGCCGCACGAGAGAAGCGGCTGACGACGGAGATCGCCGCGCTCGGCGTTCCCACCGGCGCGCTCGCCTGGGTGGACGAAGTGGAAGCGTGTGCCGATCCACCTGCGACAGGCTGTCTGCTCTCCAACGAACTGGTGGATGCGTTGCCGGTCCACATCCTCACGATTGCCGATGGCGCGCTCGCCGAGGTCTACGTGACCGTAGATGCCGCGACGGGCCGCCTCACCGAGGCGCGTGGGCCGCTCTCTACGCCGGAGCTGGCGTCGTACCTGGACGAATACCGCATCCCCTGGAGCACGTATCCCGATGGCTGGCGCTGCGAAGTCTGCCTGGAGGCGGGGCCGTGGCTGCGGTCGGCGGCGGCGCGATTGGCGCGCGGCTTCGTGCTCACTCTCGATTACGGCGATACGGCGCGCGCCCTCTACACGCGCGACCGGCGGCGCGGTACGCTCGCCGTCTACACGCGCCACCAGCTCGGCGAGCGCCCACTCGCGCATCCCGGCCGGCAAGACCTCACCGCGCACGTCAACTTCAGCGCGCTGGTGCGGGCGGGCCGCTTGGCAGAGCTGCGGCTGGCGGGGCTGACCACACAAGAGCGGTTCCTGCGTGGGCTGGGGCTGATGGAGGAGGCGGCGGCATTGGGCACGCGGCTCTACCCCGCCGCCGCCTTCGCGGAGCGCCACACCGACCGCGGCCAGGCCGACTACCTGCGCTACAAGGCGCTGCTGGGCGCGGCGGCCACGCTGGTCAATCCGCACGGTCTGGGCGGCTTTCGTGTGCTCGTCCAGCATCGCGGTGTGCCAGGCGCGGGGCGCACGCTGCTGGGACTGCGCGGCTGACGGACAGTTTGGGCCGCGCACCGTAGCTGGCTACATAGCATGCCGAAAACGATTTGTGCTATGGTGTCGGTCGGCAGCCCAGCACATCCTTATCCGTTTCACGCCCTCCCTACATGCGTGCCGGAGCAGTGATGCCGGCCACAATGCGGGACGGCGCAGCGCGCAAAGAGGAGAGAGACACGTGACAGCGCCCTCGATGGACACCATCCCCGGCTCCTTCGCCGCCTTGCGGCAGGCCTTCCAGCCGCAAAAGGCGCAGGGTGTCACCCGCACGCTTCAGTTCGATTTCACCGGCAACGAGGCCGGCCCCTGGACCGTCACCGTCGAGAACGGCACCTTCGACGCGCACGCCGGCGCGGCGACCAGCCCCAACGCCACCATCACGGTGGATTCCGACGACTGGCTGAAGATTCTCAAGGGCGAGCTGAATGGCATGACGGCCTTCATGAGCGGCAAGATCAAGGTCAACCCGGCTTCCGCAGCGATGGACCTCATGCAATTTCAAAATTGGTTCGCCCGCTGATTTCCCAGATCAAGCACAAGAGGCAGGGCTACAAAGCGAAGCGGCCCTGTCTCTCGCATTCCTCGTACAGCCCAAGATCACTCGGCATGTGGCCCTCGAGTGCTTACAAATGTCCCTCGCCCACAGCATCTCCGCAGGCTGGTCCGTATGAAGCGAACTCTGAGAACCGACGAATGAGACTTCCAGCACGTGGATAACATAACCATAGAGTGGCATGATCAAGTGAGGACTAGACCCTGTACCTCATCCTAGAGCGTGTTAGGGGCTGGAGGTCGCGGGGTGGTAGCATGCGCATAGGTCTACTCATCCCCCCTGGCCCGCCCGTGTCTGGACCGCCGGCTGCCCGGCCGCGCGACGATCCAGCGCGAGGTCGTCGCCTGGGAGACCGAGCGCACGGCCGCACGGGTCACTAGTGACTGGCGTTTCACCACGGCGGACGCTCGCATCAAACTCAAACATCTCTACCCCTCACTTCAGGCTTGACACGCTACTAGACAGCTTCCGGCCCAAACGACGTTAATGAAGCCAGCGGCGTGACGTGGTCAAGAGGCCACGCCAAAGCCCTGAGCGGGTGTCTGGTAGCTCAGGGCTTGGTGCGGCCGGTCGTGGGGGGAGAAGCGGAAGGAGCGGCCGAGGCCGCTCGGCGCATCAGCAACCGTCTGGTACTCGTGGAGATAGACCTCCTCCCATTTGCCCGAACGCCAGTAGACCTCGCCGCGCCCTACCGCTCCACTCGGGCCACCGCCTGCCGACGATCCCGTGCTCATATCCTCCTCCCGCCTTGTCTGTAGCCACTGCCAGGCTGCTGCGACGCGGGATAGCACATCACAACGCTGTTTCATCGCCATCCAACCGCGTATGCTCCCCGTAGGCGTCTTTCCAGCACGCTGGCTCGCCGCTGCCCACCTCGCGGTCACGGGCGGTGACACGCCCGTGACCCTGTCGTGATCGCCCCGACCGCTCTCGTGAGGCGGCTGTGACGCTCGCCCACAATAATCTCCCCAGACCATCACGTTAGCGTCACGTCACTCATGGGAGTTGAGAGATGTTCAGCAAAGGCACACGTTACCTGCTCGCCGCCGTTCAGGCCGTCGTCGGCTATGAATGGCTCGTCTCCGGCGCCAACAAGGTGCTGTCGGGGTCGTTTCCACAGGGGTTGGCCGATGCGCTGCGAGAAGGGCTGAAGGACAACCCGAACGTCTGGTACGTGGAGTTCGTGCGCGGTGTCGTCCTGCCGCACAGCGTCGCCTATGGCTACCTCATCCAGTACTGTGAGCTGGCGGCAGGCGTCGCGCTGCAGATCGGCGCGCTGGTGCTGTGTGGGCGCCTGCCTGAGCGCGGCCAGCCGTATCACCGCCTCGCCATCGCCGAGATCGCCGCCGCTACCGCCGCCTCTTTCGGCTGTTTGCTGCTCTGCGTCAATCTCCACTTCTGGATGGGTGACGGCCTCATCTCCTCCATCAACACCGCGAAAGCGTTCGACGAGGGCATTGATCTCGATACGCTGCTGCCGCCGCTCTCGCTGATCCTGCTCGTCATGAATGGGCGCCTGCTCACCGTCCTCATGGGCAGAGACGACATTCTTGCCCGCATCGCCGGACTTTTGACACGCCTGACACACCTGACACGCCTGCCGCGGCGCATGGACGAGGCGCCGGCAAGCTGATTCTATCGCCACTTCCCGCATTTCGCCTGCCCAACCACCTCGCTCCTCAGGCCGTCCGGCTTCTATTCTCCGTACTATGAGAGGATGGAAGCCGGACGGCTTATTGTACACATGTGCCGCGATGTGCCATAGTGATCACGACGGAGGTGACATAACACCTGCCACCATTGGTGCCGCACGCATAGGCGTGAAATCGGCACACCATTTGCGAGAAACAGAGCAGTTTTCGGGCGAGATGCCCGCGTGTCGTGATGCTCGCCATCAGCGCACCCCCTGCTGATAGACCGCATAATTCACCGGAGGAGCATGTTCATGGCGGATACTACCGTGCCTGTCACCGCCGCCTCGGCGCCCGCGCCCGCCCAGGTTTACCGCGCCAAGCCGCACGGCTCGCTCGACGCCGACATCATCATCGCCAACGCGCCGGACCCGCTCTTCGTCTCAGACCTGGAAGGCAAGATTCTGCAGGCCAACGACGCGGTCTCGCAACTGCTCGGCTTCCGGCCCGATGAGGTGGTCGAGCAATCGCTCTCGCGCTTCATCAGTCCCGAGGAAACGCGCGAGTTCCTGGCGGCGCTGGATGAGGTGATCGAGCGTGGTGTCACGCGCAACGCCCGCCTCAACCCGCGCAGCGCCTCCGGCGAGGTCATCCCCACCACGCTCAACGCCTCCGCCCTGCGCGACGCTGGCGGTCGCGTGATCGGCGCCATCGGCATCCTGCGCGACATGCGTGAATTGGATCGCGCGCTGGCCTACGCGGACAGTCTGATCAAGAACGCGCCGGACCCAGTGTTCGTCTCGGACCTGGAGGGCAAGATCCTCACCGCCAACGACGCCGTCTCGCAACTGCTCGGCTTCCGCGGCGACGAGCTGATCGAGCAGTCGCTCTCGCGCATCATCAGCGCGGAGGAGACGCGCGACTTCCTCGAGGCGCTACGCGAGGTGGTGGAACGTGAGGAAGGCTCCCAGGGCACCGACGACGGCGCGCGGGCGGCGCTGCGCACCGACCAGCGCGGCGTGACCCGCAACGTCCGCCTCAACCCGCGCAGCGCCTCTGGCGAGGTCATCCCCACTAGCCTCAACGCCTCCGCCCTGCGCGACGCCGAGGGCAAGGTGATCGGCGCCATCGGCATCCTACGCGACATGCGCGAGCTAGACAAGGCGCGCGCCTACGCCGAAAGCCTCATTAACAATGCGCCGGACCCAGTGTTCGTCTCGGACCTGGAGGGCAAGATCCTCACCGCCAACGACGCCGTCTCGCAACTGCTCGGCTTCCGGCCGGACGAAGTGCTGGAGCAATCGCTCTCGCGCTTCATCAGTCCCGAAGAGACGCGCGAGTTCACCGCCGCTCTGCGTGAGGTGGTGGAGCGTGGTGTCACGCGCAATGCCCGCCTCAACCCGCGCAGCGCCTCTGGCGAGGTCATCCCCACTAGCCTCAACGCCTCCGCCCTGCGCGACGCCGAGGGCAAGGTGATCGGCGCCATCGGCATCCTACGCGACATGCGCGCCTACGAACAGGTCGTGCGCGACCTTCAGGAATCGAAGGCGGAGCTGCAAGAGAAGATTCTCGACCTGGAGAAATTCGAGGAGGTGGTGGTCGGGCGTGAACTCAAGATGATCGCGCTGGAGAAGGAGATCGAGACGCTCAAGAAGGAGCTTGAGAAGGCGAAGGCGGCGCGAGGGCGCGGCCCATGGTCGTGAAGGCCCAAGCTGGGGATGCCGCGCGCTCCGCTCCCTCACCCATGCCACGCCGGCGGCCGGCGCGCGTGCCGCCGCCGCCCGCCCATGTCGAACGGTCAAACGCCGCGCGCGAGCGAGCGCCGGACATGCGAGACGCATGGGACGAGAACGAGCGCCTGCGCGCCGAGAACGCACAGCTGGCGGCGCGCGTGCGCAAGAGCGAGGAGCGCCGCCGGGCGATGATCCACATCATGGATGACCTCAATACGGTCAATAGCAAGCTGGCAGACCAGCGCAAGGCGATGATCCACATCCTCGCGGACTACGAGCAGGATCGCAGCCGGCTGGCGAAACAGACCGAGCGCCTGGACAACTCGCGTCGCGCGCTGCTGCATATTCTGCAGGATTCGCATCAATCCAACCTGCGATTGGAGAACAGCCGCAAGGCGATGATCCACATCATGGGCGACCTGCGTGAGACGACCGAGGCGATCACACGGCGCGAGCAGGAGCTGCGCGAGAAGCAGGAGCAGCTTGTGCAGGCAGGCAAGCTCGCTACGCTCGGCGAGCTGACGACCGGGGTGGCGCATGAGCTGAACAACCCGCTCAACAACATCGGCCTCTTCATCGGCAACGCCATTGACCTGATCGAGCTGGGAGCTGAGGATTGGGGAGCTGAGGATTGGGGATTGGTACTGCGCGAGCTGCGCAACGCCATGCAACAGGTGCGTAAAGCCACCGAGATCATCTCGCACCTGCGCACCTTTGGCCGCGCCGCCGCCGTCAGCCACGAGCCGGTCGCGATCCAGCAGGTGATCCAGCGCGCCCTCGCGCTCGTGCGCGAGCAGCTGCGCCTGCGGCTGATCGCGGTCGAGCTTGGCCTGCCAGGCGATGAGGTATTCGTGATGGGCAACGCCATCCAGCTTGAGCAGGTGTTTATCAATCTCCTGACCAACGCGCGCGACGCCGTCGCGGACTCCGAACGCAAGCGCATCGCCATCATCTGCCGCTACGAGCGCGACATGATCGAGGTTGCCGTCAGCGACAGCGGGACGGGCATCCCGGTGGGATTCGAGCAACGCATTTTCGATCCCTTCTTCACGACCAAGGAAGTTGGTGCGGGCACGGGGCTGGGCCTCTCCATCACCTACGGCATCATCAAGGAGCACCAGGGCACGATCACCGTCGCGAACCGGCCGGGCGAGGGCGCCACCTTCCTCGTGCGGCTGCCACGAGGACCGGCCGTTGACCAGACCGCTATGGAGGAGCCGTTGCTATGACCGCCCCGTGTGTTTTGATCGTGGACGACGACGCCGCGCTGCTGCGGGCGCTGCCCCAGGCGCTGCACATCCGTATGCCCGATGTGGCCGTGGAGACGTGCGACTCCGCGCCGGTCGCGCTCGAGCGCATCGCCGCGACGGATTACGACGCCATCGTCAGCGACATCAAGATGCCGGGGATGGATGGGCTGGCCCTCTTGGAGCGGATTCGCGCGCTGCGGCCCGAGACGCCGACACTGCTCATCACCGGCCACGGCGAGCAAGACCTGACCATTCAGGCGTTGCGCGCCGCCGCCTACGACTTCATTCAGAAGCCGATTGACCGCGACTATTTCATCGCCTCGCTGACACGCGCCATCCAGGTGCGTCAGCTGCGCCGGCAGGTGGAGGAGCAGCGCCGCGCGCTGGAGCGGCACGCGGCCACGTTGGAGCGCACGGTGGAGGAGCGCACACGCGAGCTGCGTGCCGCCAACGCCGCCAAAGATGAGGTCATTCGCGCGCGCGACGCGGCGCTGGCGGAGGCACGGCGCGCGACACGCGAGCAGCGGGAGGCACGGCGACAGGTCGAGCAGTTGGCCGCGCAACTGGGCGAGCAGGCCGCCCAGCTCGACACGATCTTCGAGGCGATGGTGGATGGCGTCTTCGTCTGCGACGCCGAAGCCCGCATCGTGCGCGTCAACGCGCACGGCGCCGCGCTGATCGGCCTGAGTGTCGAGCGCGTACTCCAGCCCCTTGCCGAGTTTGCACACACGCATGCATTTAGCTATCTGGACGGCACGCCCATGCCGCTGGACGAATTTCCACTGCTGCGGGCACTGCGCGGCGAGACCCACACCAACTTGCGCCTTATCATCCGCCAGTATGAGACAGACCAGGACGTGCCGGTCAGCGTGAGCAGCGCGCCGATCCGCGATCAACAGGGTCAGATCAATGGCGCCGTAGCCGTCGTTGGCGATGTGACCGAGCTATATCGGCTGGAGCGCCAGAAGGACGAATTCCTCAGTATCGCCAGCCACGAGCTGAAGACCCCACTGACGAGCCTCAAAGGGCTGGCGCAGATCACCCATCGCCGCCTGGTGCGCGCTGGCTCGGCCGAGGTGCCGCACGTGCAGAAGATGGAGCGCGCTATCGGGCGCATGGAAACCCTCGTCAACGATCTGTTGGACATCTCGCGCATCGAATCGGGCAAGCTGGCGCTGCGGGTGGAACCGGCCGATTTGAAGGCGCTGTGCGCGCAAGTGATTGACGAGCAGGTGGCGGCCACCGAGCGGCGGATCGTCTTCGAAGCGCCGGAAGGATCGGTGGAGGTGGAGGTGGATGTCGATCGCATTGGGCAGGTGTTGACCAACCTGCTCTCCAACGCGCTCAAGTATTCCCCTGAGGATTCGCCGGTTGCGCTCTCTCTCGCGCAATCCGATGACGAGATGGTGCTCGCCGTTCGCGACGAAGGGCCGGGCATCCCACCGGCCGAGCAGTCGCGCATCTTCGAGCGCTTCTACCGCTCTCCGGCCGTGCAGGTGCGCAGCGGATCGGGTGTTGGCCTGGGCTTGGGGCTCTACATCACGCGTGAGATCGTCGAGCGCCACGACGGCCGCCTCTGGCTCGAGAGTGTGCCGGACCAGGGCAGCACCTTCTACGTGGCGCTGCCCCTGGCACGCGCCACGGCGGGTGCCACCATCCAGGATCCACGGCACGCTACCAGCTCGCTGTGTTAAGCTGCCTCCAGCGGGTATGCGCGCTGATGCCGGAGGGTAGGGTACTATGGCGAGATCGGCAGCCGGTACGGATGGGGTGGATAGAATAGATGGAGCGGACAGAGGCGAGCGGCTGACGTTTCCTGCCGGTTTCCGCTGGGGCGTGGCGACTTCATCGCACCAGTGTGAGGGCGGCAACACCGCCAACAACTGGTACGCCTGGGAGCAAGCCGGCCACATCAAGACCGGCGAGCGCGCGGGGCTGGCGTGCGACTGGTGGCGGAACGCCGAGCGCGACTTCGACCTCGCCCGCGATCTCGGCCTGAACGCGCTACGCCTCTCGGTCGAGTGGAGCCGTATCGAGCCGCGTCCCGGCAAGTGGGACGGCGCGGCGCTCACCCGTTACCGCCAGATGTTGGTTGGACTACATGAGCGCGGCATCGAGCCGATGGTGACGCTGCATCACTTCACCAATCCCCTCTGGTTCGAGGAGCGCGGCGGCTTTCTTGCCGCCGACGCCATGGAGCGCTTCGACCGCTTCACCGAGCGTGTCGTCACCGCGCTGGGCGACCTATGCGACCTCTGGTGTACCGTCAACGAGCCAAACGTCTATGCTGTGCAAGGCTATCTGTTCGGCGCCTTCCCGCCTGGACGCAAGGGCGACGCTCTCGCCGTGCTGCGTGTGCAGGCCGCGCTCGCCCGCGCCCACGCCGCCGCCTACCGCACCATCCACCGCATCCAGCCAGCCGCGCGCGTCGGCTGGGCGCAGAACGTCAACATCTTCGACCCTGCCCACCCTGGCAATCCCTTCGACCGCCTGGCCGCCGGACTGCAAGACGCCACGTTCAACGACTTCTTTCCGCGCGCCGTCGCCAGTGGCCGCGCCGCCTTCCCACTCAGCCTCGTCGCGGGCGATCTGCGCGCCGTCCAAGACACCTGCGACTACATCGGCGTCAATGTCTACTACCGCGATCTGGTCGCGTTCGATCTGCGCGCCCCAACCGAGCTCTTCGGCCGCCGCTTCGCCGATCCGGCCGGCGCCAGGAGCGATCAGCCCATCGGCGCCGCGTGGGGCGAGGTGTACCCGGACGGGCTGCGCCGTGTCGCGCTGCGCGTCGCCGCGCTTGGCAAGCCGATCTATGTCACCGAGAACGGCGTGGCCGACGCCGCCGACCGCCTGCGACCCTGGCAGCTCGCCCTGGCCGTGCGCGCCCTGCGTGCCGCCATCACCGCCGGCGCGGACGTGCGCGGCTACTATCACTGGACGCTAGTGGACAACTTCGAGTGGTCCGAGGGCTGGAAGACGCGCTTCGGCCTCGTCGCGCTGGATCCTCAGACGCAAACGCGCACGCCGCGCCACAGCGCCGCGCTCTACGGCGTCATCGCCCGCGCCAATGCCCTGACGCCAGCGATGCTGGAGGAATACGCTCCCGCGGCGCTGGATGGCTGAATAGGCCGCGTTGGGTGACGCGCGGCATCGCTCGTATAATATGGGTGGCCTCGTGCGCCGATTGGGCCTGGCGAGCGGATCGGGCGATGAAGGATGACGCGAAGATGAGCGAGCGCGGCGCGACGTGGGGTAAACAAGGTGAGCAAGGTGAGGAGAGTGGGCAAGGTGAGGAGAGTGGGCAGGGAAGCGGCCTCGTCGTGGCGACGGGCGTCTTCGACCTGCTGCACATCGGCCACCTGCGCTTTCTCGAGGCGGCCCGCCAACTGGGCGACGGGCTGATCGTCGGCGTCGAGAGCGACGCGCGCGTGCGCCGCTGGAAGGGGCCGCGCCGGCCCATCCAGTCTGAAGAGGACCGCTCCGCGCTGGTGGGCGCATTGAAGGGAGTGGATCGCGTCTTCACCATCACCGGCGAGCGCACCGATCCGGCGTTTTACGTGGAGCTGCTGCGCCCGTTGCACGCGCGCTATCTGGCGGTGACGGCGGACGATCCGCTGCTGGCGGTCAAGCGTGAGGCGATGGCGGCAATCGGCGTGGAGCTGCGCATAGTGGTCCCGCGCATCGAGAACTACTCGACGACGCGGCTGGTCGAGCTGTTGGAGCCGTCGTGATCGCGGGCTGTCACTTCATACAGTGAAGTGGTATAGTGGCTGGCGTGCGCTGCTCTTCGAGGGGGCAGCCGGTTGCGTGTCCATTGATCGCTGGTTTCATCAGGGAGGAAGACCCGCATGTGCTTCACCTACAACGCCCATCCGCCCGACCTGCCGCCGCACTTCGCGCAGCACTTCGCCGACCATCTGCCGCCCGGCCTCGCCGAGCATGGCGGCGCGTCCTCATCCGAAGACCTCGTGCTGACCTCACAGGACGGCACCAAGTTCAACGCCTACATCGTGCATCCGGGCGCGCCCAATGGCGCGGGCATCGTCATCCTGCCGGATGTGCGCGGCCTCTTCCAGTTCTATAAGGAGCTGGCCGAGCGTTTCGCCGTGGCGGGTGTCGAGGCCATCGCCATTGACTACTTCGGGCGCACGGCCGGCCTGACGGCGCGCGATGAGAGCTTCGAGTACATGCCGCACGTCATGCAGACGCAGCCGGAGACGGTCGCGCAGGACGTGGCGGCGGCGATTGCACGGTTGCGCGGGCTGGCGCATCCGGTGCGCGCGATCTTCACGGTCGGCTTCTGCTTCGGCGGCGCCAACTCGTTCCACCAGGCGGCGAACCACCAGGGCCTCTCCGGCGTGATCGGCTTCTATGGGCCGCCCACACAGTCGCGGCGTGGCGGGCCCGCGCCGATTGACCGCGTCAAGGACTTCGAGTGCCCGGTGCTGGGCCTGTTCGGCGGCGCGGACCAGGGCATTCCCGTGGAGGATGTGCAGCAGTTCGACAAGGCGCTGACGGAGCAGGGCGTGGAGCACGAGATTGTGATCTACCCTGATGCGCCGCACAGCTTCTTCGACCGCCACTTCGGGCAACACGAGGACGCCTCGGCGGACGCCTGGAACAAGATGCTGGCTTTCATCGGCCAGCACACGCCGCGCACGATGGCATAAGTGCTTGCTTGCTCTACGCTCCCACGCCGCGGGTGTCCGCTTCGGGCGCTCACGGCGTGGGTTTTGTGTAGGCGCCGTCACTCAAAGTGGAAGGCGTCTTTGACCTTGTCGAAGAGATTGTGGGCGCCGCGCTCGTTCTGCTGGCGCTCGATCTCAGCGAACTCGCGCAGCAGCTCCTTCTGGCGGCTGGTCAGCGATTGCGGTGTGACGATCTTGATCGTCACCAGCTCGTCGCCACGCGAGGAGCTATGCACCACCGGCACACCCTTGCCTTTCAGGCGGAAGGTGCGGCCGCTCTGTGTGCCGGCGGGTATCTTGATGAACTCCTTGCCGTCGAGCGTGGGCACCTCCACTTCTGAGCCGAGCGCCGCGTCGGCGTAGTTGATCGGCAGCTCGTAGAGGATGTCCGTACCCTGGCGCTTGAAGTATTCGTGCGGCTTGACGGCGAGCGCAACGAAGAGGTTGCCGGGCGTGCCGCCACGCGGCGGCACCTCGCCCTCGCCCGTCACGCGGACGTTGATGCCGTCGTCCACGCCGGCCGGGATGTTGACGGTGACACGGCGGACGTTGCGCACGCGGCCCTGGCCCTGGCAGCGCTCACACGGTGTGGTGATGACACGTCCCTCGCCACGGCAGCGGTCACAGACCATGACGTTGACAAACTGGCCGAAGATGGATTGCTGCACGCGGCGGATCTCGCCGGTGCCCTGGCAGGCGTTGCAGCGGGCGGTCTGGGTGCCGGGCTGCGCGCCGTTGCCGTGGCAGGTGGGGCAGGTCTCCCAGCGCGGAATCTCGATGTCTTTCTGGCAGCCGCGCACGGCCTCCTCGAAGGAGATGGTCAGCTCGTAGCGCAGGTCGGCGCCGCGTTGCGTGCCGGTGCGGCGGGCTGTGCCAGCGCCGGCGGCGGTGGCGAAGATCTGCTCGAAGATGTCGCTGAAGCTGCCGCTGAAGCCGCCGAAGCCCTCGAACGGGTTCGGCCCAGCTCCCGCGCCCGCGCCGGAGAAGGCTGCGTGGCCGAAGCGGTCGTACATCTGCCGCTTCTGCGCGTCGCCGAGCACCTCGTAGGCCTCGTTGATCTCCTTGAAGCGTTCCTCGGCGCCCTTGTCCTTATTCACGTCAGGATGGTACTGGCGCGCGAGCCGGCGGAACGCCTTCTTTACCTCTTCCTCGTTGGCGCCGCGGGCGACACCGAGGATTTCGTAGTAGTCTCTCTTGACGGCCATCGGCTTCCTCTTCTTGCGGCTACCCCGCCCGGCGGTCGGACTGCCTCCCCTCGCCGGGCGTCGCTCCCTGCCCGGAGCGCCCCATCCCACTCCCGCGGTCCACGGCTGCGCGCCGGTCGGCCGCAAGCAGGTCTCTATTCGGTATCTAGTATAGTAGAACGGCGACATGCCCACGACGGATGGCATGGGCATGCGGCGCCTGAAAAGTGGTGGTTCGCGATGGATTCCGCGGCGCCACGCCGGCTGTCGGCATGATAGCAGATGGCGCGGCGCTACGGATGCTGCTCAGGACTGTCGGGTAAGACGTTGCCCGCTGAACGACAGGCTACATCTCTTCTTTATATTCGCCCTCGACAGTGTTGTCCTCCGGGCCACTGGAGGACGACTCGCCGCCGGGAGCGCCAGCGCCGCCCGTCGCGGCGCCGGCCGCGGCGTAGAGCTGCTCGCCAACCTTGAGCATCGCCGCCTGGAGCGCGTCTTTGGCGGTGCGGATGCGCTCGACGTCGTCGGTGGCGAGCGCCGCGCGCACGTCGGCGATCTTGGACTCGACATCGCTCTTGACGTCGGCCGAGACCTTGTCGCCGAGATCGCGCAGCGTCTTCTCCGCCTGGTACGCGCCGTTATCGGCCTCGTTGCGCACCTCGATCTCGTCGCGGCGGCGGCGGTCATCGTCGGCGTGCGACTCGGCGTCCTTCACCATGCGCTCGATCTGGTCTTTGTTGAGGCCGCTCGACGGCTGGATGGTGATGCGCTGCTCGCGGCCGGTGCCGCGGTCGTGGGCCTTGACGTTGACGATGCCGTTGGCGTCAATGTCGAAGGTGACTTCGATCTGCGGGATGCCGCGCGGGGCGGGCGGAATGCCGTCGAGGATGAAGTTGCCGAGCAGGCGGTTGTCGCGGGCCAGCTCGCGCTCACCCTGGTAGACCTTGATCTCGACGCTGGTCTGGCCGTCGCTGGCGGTGGAGAAGACCTGGCTCTTCTGCGTCGGGATGGTGGTGTTGCGCTCGATCAGCTTGGTCATCACACCGCCGAGCGTCTCGATGCCCAGCGAGAGCGGCGTCACGTCCAAGAGCAGCACGTCGCGCACCTCGCCGGTGAGCACGCCGGCCTGGATCGCCGCGCCGATCGCCACCACCTCATCGGGGTTGACGCCCTTGTTGGGCTCTTTGTCGAAGACGCGCTTGACGACGGCCTGCACCGACGGCATGCGCGTCATGCCGCCGACGAGCACCACCTCGTCCACCTGGGCCGGGCGCACGCCGGCATCGTCCATCGCGCGGATCACCGGCTGGCGCGACTTCTCGATCAGGTCGTCTACGAGCTGCTCCAGCTTGGCGCGCGTGAGTGTGACGGCGAGATGCTTCGGGCCGGACTGATCGGCGGTGATGAAGGGCAGGTTGATCTCGGTCTGCATCGAGGAAGAAAGCTCTTTCTTGGCTTTCTCGGCGGCTTCCTTGAGGCGCTGGAGCGCCATCTTGTCGCCGCGCAGGTCAATGCCCTGCTCGCGGCGGAACTCGTCGGCCAGCCAGTTGATGATGCGCTGGTCGAAGTCGTCGCCGCC
>JAICVS010000197.1 GCA_025935195.1 Ktedonobacterales bacterium | reverse complement strand
CACGTCGGTGCCGCTGGGGATCGTCCCGCGGAAGGTGAAGAACATCGGCCGTTCGGCGATGATCGGCTGATCCGAGGTGACGACCATCGCCACGTTCTGCCCCGCGCCCAGCTCGGTGTTGACGTTGACGGTGGCGCGGCTATGCGCGGCGACGGGGTAGGAGCGCAGGACAGGAGCGCCGGTGCCGAGCAGGTACTTGACCTGGACGGTGGCAAGGCTGGCGCCGGGGTTGGCCAGCGTCAAGAACTCGGTGAAGCCGCTGTTGGTCGTGCCCTCGGCAAAGTACCACGTCGTCGAGGCGGCACCGGTGGCGACGACGGTGACGGGGATGCTCACCGGCGCGTTGTCGGCGTGCGGGTCCGTGAAGGTCAGCGTGGTGAAATACGTCTGCGCCGGGTCTGCCGGCGGAATGCTGAACGTGAGCGTGAGCGTCTGGCTGGCGCCCATAGCAACGCTGCCCGAGGTGGCATCGAGCGAGAGCCAGGCGGGCAGGGTCGCCGTCTGGCTCCAATTGAGCGGGCCGAGGCCGGTGTTGCTGAGCGTCAGCGTCACCGCGCCAGGGCTAACGCCTGGGGTGGTCGCCAGCGCGACACCCGGCTGCGACGGCTGGATGTGCGGGATGGGGATGGTGAGATCCTGGGCGAGGTTCCAGACGTCGGGGGTGCCGATGCCGGTCGCCAGGTCATAGCCGGCGGTCGCGGGGTAATGCAGGTTATTGCCGCTGGTGACGTCGTGATACGCCGCTTGCGGCTCCGTATGGTTGAAGATGGTATAGAAGGAGGTGTGGCCCTCGCCCAGCGTTGGCATACCGAAGGCCGGGTTCGAGAGGTATTGGTTGACGTCCGCGGCGATGCCGGCCCAGAGCGGCGCCGCCGCGCTCGTGCCACCGATCACGATGAAACCGGCGCCGGCGCAAATGCTGCCGGCCGTGCAGAATTCCGAGTAGCCGGTGTTGGGATCGGCGTTGGCAGAGATGTCGGGCACCTGGCGATTGCCGTTCGAGAACGAGTTGGTAGTGCCGGGGCCGGTCTGGTAGCTCGGCCTGGCGAAGTGCGTGCTCAGGCCACCGCCGCCACCAAGGGCGTTGACCGAATCGCCCCAGACGGTCTCGCCGATATACGCGCCGCCGACGCCGGTGGTCAGCGTGGTGCCGCCGACGCCGATCACGAAGGGATCGTCGGCGGGCGAGTCAACGGCCAGCACGCTGCCGCCGGTGGCGCTGCGGGCGCAATCGAACGCGCCGTCATCGCCGGAGGCGGCGAAGATCGCCTGGCCCTGCACGGCCGCCTGCTGGTAGATGCTGTGCAGGGCATCCAGGAATGACGTGCCGCTGTCCTGCTCGCACAAGCCCCAACTCGTGCTGACGACCTTGGCCAGATTGTCCGAAACGATCCGGCTGTAGGTGTCAAACACGCCAAGGCCGGTATTCGGCCCGATGTAGATCTTCTGCGTGGCGCCCGGCGCGACGGCCGAGACCACTTCCATATCCAGCTCGACCTCGATGGCGCCGGGGCCGGGCGTGTTGGTCACGCCGTCCACCAGCACGTTGGAGTACTTGGGCGCGCCCAGGCCGTAGAAGCTGAGATAGGTATCAACGTCCGTGGAATCGTAGCCGTCCAGCTCGAAGATCGCCACGGTCTGGCCGGTGCCGTCCATGCCCTGCGTGTTGATCAGCGGGTTCATGTCGTACGCCGTGCGCAGGTCGCTCGGCGCGTAGCCACCGCCGGGACCGCTCCCCCCACGCGGCTGGACGCCCTTCGGGTTGGGGCGCTGCGCGTGCGAGTGGTAGAGCGCGACGTTGTCCAGGCCGACGATGCCCTGGACGATGGCGCCCAGGTTGGCCGGCACGGACGGCTCATCCGTCGGCGCGTAGACGGCGCGGCCCTGATAGGTGTAGTCGCCCAGGTGGACGGCGAAGGCCTGCTCGGCCGACGCGACGGAGCCGGCCGCGTGGATCGCCAGGCGGTTGCCGGAGACGGAGCGCACCGCCAGCCCCTGGCCCTTGAGATAGACGACGACGGCATCCACGTCCGCCTGGGTGGGAGCGAAGCGCGCCGTGTATTCCTGCGGCGTGAGGTAATGATGATACAGCGGTGAGTGCCGATCGCTCTGCGCCGCGAGCAGCGCGTCGAGCTGGCCGCGGTTGCGCGGCGCAAGCGTGATCGTCAGGTCGAGCGCGCGATCGCCGGCGGTCGCACGCTTGAGCGCGGCGTGCTGGAGTCCGGGCACCAGATGCCCATGCAAGATGGTGCGCCCACTCTGCGCGCCGGCATGCGTCAGGAACGCGGCCGACGCGAAGGCGCCGGTGAAGAGCAGCGCGAAGATGCCGATGCTGACGGCGACGCGCGCCTTGCCCAGCCGCTACCAGTGCTGCCGCATCGCGGAAAAGGCCGCGTGCGCGTCCCGCGCGCGAGCCGTCCGCCAGTCAGTAAAACGCTCTCGCATCCTACCTGTTTCTCCCTTTGCCTCATACCCCATCCACATGCCAGGCCCGCGCCGAGCCAACACGGCGCATGGCAGGCATAGCTCAACATATCCCGTTGAGCCATTTTCTAGGAACGAGCGAGTGCGGCGGCGTTAACGCGACGATACCCATTGTCATGTCGCGAGTTTATGAATGCGCGTGAGGCGAGATCAGCGAAGCAAGAGGGTGGCCATGTACTCACCATAGCGCTGCCGTGGAGAAACGGATCGCCCGGCGTGGCGGCGACGTGAGCGCACGCAAACGCCCCGGCTGACCGCCCAGCCGGCGGCGCAATGGATGGCCGGCTGGGCGGTCCGGCCATCCACATGGGGGGAGGGAAACGCCTGAGGAACAGGCGCGGGTCTGAGCTATTGCGGGGAGACGTCATCCACGAAGACGGCGCCCTGGTCGTACCAGCCATGCGCGAAGATCGTCACGCTGGTGGTGGAGGGGTCGGCCGTGAACGCCACCGACAGCGGCGCGATACGCATGGGCGCCTGATCATCCCCATGTCCCTTCCCCTTCCGCATCGGCTGGCTGGGGCGATGAACCAAGAAGCCCCGCGAGGGATGTATCAAGAAACCGTATGCTCTGGCTTCGCAAAGGCAGAGGCGCGGATGATGGCAATATCATCCGCGCCTCACGGGTGGGGCTGACAGGATTCGAACCTGCGGCCTAGCGTTTAGGAAACGCTTGCTCTATCCTCTGAGCTACAGCCCCGGAAATATGCGGGCCTGGCGGCCCCGCGACGGCCTGAGTATAGCATACGCCGCGCCGCGCCCGCCAGCCGTCCGCGCTCAGTAGCCGTACTTCTCGTAGGGGTCGCGGTCGGGGTAGCGCGGGTCATAGTAGAAGCCATCCGGCGCGGCGGCCAGCACGTCGCCGCGCTCGTCCAGCAGCAGCACGTCAATCGTTGTCGGGGCGCCGGTGCGCGCGCTGTACTCACGCGCCCAGGCCTGCGCTTCCGCGCGTGCCGGATCGGCGTTGGGCGGGGCCACCGCGTCCCGCGAGGGGATGCGGTGGCGCGCGACGGCCTCGCCATCCGGCACGGCTTCCGCGATCACATACCAGCGCGTCGCCGCCATAGCGTCTCCTCGGCTCGCCATCACGCCATTGGCCTTCACTCCGCATCACGCGGCCAACGTACACGATCCGTGCCGCCGCGCACCCGGCGCACGCCGGCCGGCTGTGGCGGCTGTGCTATACTGCGGGCGAGGCGAGGCCCAGCGGAGCCGCGGCGAAGGAGCGTGGGCCGGGATTCGCCGCGCGGGGGGAGCCACGACACGTATGAAATGTCCTTACTGCGGATTCCATGAGTCGCGCGTCACCGACTCGCGCGATCAGGGCGGCACCATCCATCGCCGGCGCCGCTGCGAGCACTGCTTCCAGCGCTTCAGCACTGTCGAGAGCGTTGTGCTGCCGGAGCTGATGGTGGTCAAGCGCGACGGCCGGCGCGAGCCGTTCAAGCGCGAGAAGATTCAGACCGGCCTGCAGCATGCCTGCCAGAAACGGCCCATCCCCGTCGGCCAGCTCGAAGCCATTGTCGAGGAGATCGAGACGGAGCTGTATAAGCTGGGGCAGGCCGAGGTCGAGACGCGCGCCATCGGCGAGATGATCATGGAGCGCCTGCGCAAGCTCGACGACATCGCCTACATCCGCTTCGCCAGCGTCTATCGCTCGTATCCCGACATTCAGGCCATGCGGCAGGAGATGGATCGCCTGCTCGACAACGGGCAGCCCGCCAGTGGGCAACCTACCGGCGGGCAGAGCGCGCCCGATAGTGTAGCGGAGCCGCGCGCCGGCGCCGCCAAGCGGTGATACCGGGTGACGCGCCATGCCTCACATCACCGGTGGCGCGGCTGTTGTCGCCTCCAGCCGCGCCTTGAGCCGCCGCAACGCCTCGGTGGACTCGGCGCGCACGCGCCTGCGGATCACCAGCGAGTCGAGCAGCTTGAACAGCCGGGTTGGCGCCGGGTAGGTGAACTCGCGCTCGAAGAACGTCGTCTCGCCGCGCGGCGTCAGCATGTAGGCGACGGTGCCGCCGCTGCCCCGACCCTCGATGACGCCCTCGATCACCCAGCGCACCGGCGCGGTATGCTCGCGCACGGTCCAGAGCGCGCGTCCGGTGCGTCCGGCGACACGGAACTCCTCTGTCACCTGCTCGCCGACTCCCAATGAGTGGTCGGTCGCGCCACTGACCCCCAGTGACGACGGGTGCCAGTCGGGCCAGTATCCCGGCGTGGAGACGTACGCGAAGACCTGATCAATCGGCCGGGCGATGTTCGTCGTCGTGTAGACGCGTGCCATAGTACATTCTCTCCCTCCGCCATCCGCCAGCTCAATAGAGCGGCGCCGAGCCGCACGGGCGCGTATCCGCTATTGCCGGCCTATGCGCCCCGCGCTCTGGCTCCCCTCGCCCCGCGGGGCGAGGGGAGTGACGACTCCCCGCTTGTCCTTATAGCCCACAGGAGCCTGCGCACGCACGCGGGCGGCCATGTGTGCGAAGATTGGGCGGGCATGTGTGGCGGTGGTGGCGGTGGTGGCGGTAGCGGCAGTGGCGGCGGTAGCGGCAGTGCTGGCAATCAGCAGTGGACCAGACCAACGAGGAGATATGATGTGAAGGTGTTAGTGACCGGCGCGGCCGGCTATATCGGCAGCATCACCACCGAGGCGCTGCTGCGCGCGGGCCATCAGGTGGTCGCGCTCGACAATCTGGATCTGGGCCACCGCGCCGCCGTCCACGAGTCCGCGACCTTCGTGCGCGCCGACCTGCGCGACCGCGACGCGCTGCTGGCGGCCTTCGCCGCGCACCGGCCGGATGCCGTGCTGCACTTCGCGGCATATGCGCTCGTGGGCGAGAGCATGCAACGGCCGGCGGCCTACTTCGCCAACAACATCGCTGGCGCGTGCAACCTGTTCGATGCCATGCTCGCGCACGACTGCCGGCGCTTCGTCTTCTCATCCTCCTGCACGGTCTACGGCCAGCCACAGCAAGTGCCAGTGACGGAAGACCTGCCGCGGGTGGCGCTCAACCCGTACGGCGCCTCGAAGATCATGGTGGAGGAGATGGCCGAGTGGCACGCGCGCCTGAGCGGTCTGCGCACCGCCATCCTGCGCTATTTCAACCCGGCTGGCGCGAGCGCGCGCTACGGCGAGGATCACGCGCCAGAGACGCATCTCATCCCCCTCGCGCTGGCCGTCGCGGAAGGCCGGCTGCCACAGCTGACCGTCTTCGGCACCGACTACCCGACGCCCGACGGCACCTGCATCCGTGACTACATCCATGTCGTAGACCTGGCCGAGGCGCACATCCGCGCGCTCGAGGCGCTGGACGCGCACGAGCTGTTCGCCGTCAACCTCGGCACCGGCAGCGGCACCTCGGTGCTGGAGGTGATCGAGTCAGTACGGCGTGTCGCCGGGCGGGCGTTACCAGTGGAATATGGCCCGCGGCGTCCCGGCGGCGCCGACAGCGCCATCACCTACGCCGATCCATCGCTTGCCAACGAGCTGCTACACTGGCGGGCATCGCGGACGCTGGACGACATGGTGGCCAGCGCGTGGGCCTGGCGCCAGCGTCACCCACGCGGCTACGACGACGGAGCGCAATGATCCTGTCGGGCGCTCCCTGGCTCCCCTCGCCCCGCGGGGAGAGCTGACGTCATGACCGTTTTGGAAAGGAAGGCGGTGGTATACAAGCAATGGGTTCATTGGTGCCGCCTGGACGCGGAGGACATATGCATACCGGCGACCAGCGACCAGAGGAGAGCCATGAACCATCAAGAGGTCCCGCGAGCGTGTGACCAACAGGTGAGCGCCCTGCCGCCAGAGATGCCGCGTCCGGAGCGGAAGGCGGGGGCGCGTTGATGTGTGGCGTCGTGCTGGCGGAGCCGGCCCAGCTCCGCCGTGCCAGTGCGGCGCTCCCCGGCAGCGCCCACGATCGTCGCACCCCACGCCGCGCCCAGCGCCTGCTCGCCCACCCGCGCCTGGACCTGGACCTGGCCCGCGCCCACCGGCGCCGATGCTGCGCCGTCGCCGTCGCTGCGCCGTTGCCGGGGGCGGCTGGATCTGCTGCCGGATGCGACCACACCGGGCCACCGCGCACGGCACGGGCACGGCACGGGCATAGCGCGGGCACGCGCTGCTTCGCGGTGGCCTGGCAGCACCGGGCGGTGCCGCTGATCTGGCGCGCCGGGGCAGCAGTGGACGGCGGGCGCGGCGGGCCCGGAGGGCGCCGGCAGGGTGTGGATGTTCGTTCGCGCGACACACATAGCACATCGTGCGCGCGGCGGGATGTGTGCGCTTCGCTCGTTGCACTGAACTACGGGCTGTTGCGGTATCGCGAGTATTTAGATGTCCAGGTGTCCCATTTCGGGCGGGTGGCGTGTCATAGCGGATGTGACGGTGTTCTGGAAGCGTGCGCCAAGCGTTCGCGGCGGTGCGAGTGAGTGGAAAGGCGGCGGCGATGATTGTGCTGGCGGGGAGCAGGGTGCGCTCGACGCGCGCGGGCTGGCGGCACGGACGCTGGCGGCGGTGGTAGCAGTGGGGTGGCGGACGCATGCGCTCGGCCGGCGCACCGCTCCACGATCTGTCCCGGATGACGCGGCCGTCGCCAGTGATGTGGCGGCGGCGCGCTCCGCACCGTGGATCTGGCGAGCGGCCAGTACGTCTGGCGTGCCGACGGCGATGCGCTCGTGCTGATCAGCTTCACATTCAGCGGTGACACGGAGCTTTCCATCGTCTCGCTTTACGACCTGGGCACCGGCCAGTCTACACTGCTCGCCGACAACACGCTCTT
>JAICVS010000201.1 GCA_025935195.1 Ktedonobacterales bacterium | reverse complement strand
GTCCTCACCGGCTGCGTACGCACGGGCCAGCGCCCGCGCCAGCCGGCACACGAGGCCGTCGAGCAGCAGCGCCGCCGCGTCGGCGTCCGCGTCGAGGATGGCCGCGGCGCGGTCGAGCGCGTCCGCGATCTCGCCTTGTTCGGCGTCGTCTCTCATCCCACGGCCGAGAGACCTATCAAGCATCTGGTCGAGCGCAATCATCGGGTGTCACCTGACTTCCCAAGAGGCGCGAACGGCACGCGCCGCCCGCGTGGACAAACTCGCCCGCTCAAAGGCAGGCGGTGGCGCCGCCGGCGGTGAGCCGGCGGAATCCATGACCTCCAGGGTTGCGTGACACGCGCTCGGCGTACATGCCGCTTGCCCTCCAGAGAGATGTCGCGCGCGACTTCATAATCAGCGTGGACTGGATGCCTGGGCTGTTCGAGGGACTTCAGTCCCCCATTCCCGTGCGTCGGCACTTCAGTGCCGCGAGCGGGAAAGCGCCCAAACAAAAAGCCCCTTCACCCGCATGGGACGAAAGGGCATCACAAGCCTTCGTGGTTCCACCCACATTCCGCGCGAGCCGTTTTGAGGCGTCGCGCGCTTGGTGGGCCGCTAACGGGGCCGATCGCGGCGGTCTACTGCCGCCCCATAGTAGGGCAGGTTCGGCGCCGGGCGAACGGGGGGTTTTCGCCGTCGCGCGCGCCCGGAACGGCTCTCAGCCGCTGGCCGTTCCTCGCTGGTGGGGCGCGGCGGGTACTCGTCCCGCTCATTGCTCTCGCTACGACGAGCATACCACGCGGCGCGCTGGGTGTAAAGGTGGCCGGTGCGCGAGACACGCCAGCGCATCGTGCGTGTCGTGATGCCGGCGTGATGTGTCCCACGGCTTTGAGAGGGCGCAGAGAGATGTCGCGGATAGACTATGGGTGTCGGAAGAAACACCGAGAAACACAGAAGACAACGACAGACAAACGAGAGACAGAGGAGCGAGTCCGCCGCAACAGAGACGAGACAGCGTCTCGAAGCGCGGCCACACTCTCAGCAGGGCATCTTCCCAGGAGGAACGACAATGGCACTCTCACTTCGAGCTATCAAACCCGCCACGGCGACCACCATTCCGGAGCCGCCGGTCGCGAAGTTCGCCTTCGCCGACACGCGCATCGCCTGGCTGTGGGCCATCGTGCGGCTCTACGTCGGCTACCAATGGCTGACAGCGGGCCTTGACAAGCTGGTGGGGCGCAACTTCACCTTCGGCGCCAGCGACTTCGGCGTCTACAACGCCAAGGCGCAGTGGGTGTTTACGGGTGGGCACGACGGCGCCGGCTTCGCCGGCTTCATCAACGGCGCGCTTGCCAAGTCCACCGGCGCGCACCCAGACGTGCAGGGCTGGTACGCCTCGTTCCTGCGCGACTTCGTCCTGCCGAACACTGGTTGGGTCGCCTACATCATCACCTTCGGCGAAGTGTTGGTCGGCCTCGGCCTGATCGTCGGCTGCCTCACCGGCATCGCCGCCTTCTTCGGCCTGTTCATGAACTTCAACTTCCTGCTGGCCGGCGCGGTGAGCGTCAACCCCATCCTGGGCATCCTGAGCCTCTTCCTGGTGCTGGCCTGGCGCGTCGCCGGCTACTACGGCCTCGACTCGTACATCCTGCCGCTGCTGGGAACCCCCTGGACCGGCACCCTCACCCATGACGCGGAGGACATCAAGGACTTGCGGCCCGCGACCGTGTAGCGAACGCACGAACGGACGAGGTGACGACCGCGCGAGCGGCATGCGCACTGGCCGGACGGATGTGAAACGCATCCGCCCGGCCTTTCCTTGTGTCCGTCTCTCTGCCTCCGGTGATGTGCCTCGCGCGCCTGCCGTGCTACACTAGCGGCGCTGGGCCGGTGGACGGGAGATAGGCGCGTATCGCGCCCCACGCCACAGCGCCATGTACGAGACGGGAGAGGAGCGCAAGGGCATGAACGGAGCGCGTCGCGACCTGGAGCTGGCGCCGGAGCAGCTGCGCCGTATCACCGATCCAGCGGCGCTGGGCTTCGAGACCACAGCCACGCTGCCGCCGGCTGGGCCGATGGTGGGCCAGGCGCGCGCGATGGAGGCTATCGAGTTCGCGTTGGCGATGGCTGACCGCCGCTACAACCTCTACGTGACGGGCGAGCCGGGCAGCGGGCGCCTCACCGCGGTGATGGCGGCGGTGCGCGCGGCGGCGGGCCGGCGTGGCGCCCCCTCGGATTGGTGCTACGTGGAGAACTTCGAGCAGCCCGAACAGCCGCGTGCGCTGGCGCTGTCCGCCGGCGCTGGCCGCCCATTCGCGCATGACGTGGCCGCCTACGTGGCCGCCTGCCGCCGCGAGCTGCGCCGCGCCTTCACCGACGAGACGTACTTCCAGCACCGCGCGAGCCTGGTCAAGCCCTTCGAGCGCCGCATCGGCGACCTGTGGGATGCGCTGCGCGGCGAGGCGCTCGCGCTCGGCTTCAGCCTGCGTGGCACCGCTTCCAGCCTCGTCCCCGTCCCACTGCGCCCCACCCCCACCCCGGCCGCGGCGACCGCGATGGCGGGCGACGACGCGGCCGAGCCGCGGTCCTTGACCGAGGAGGAGTTCGAGGCGCTGCCGCCGCCGCAACAGGAGGCCATCCGCCAGCGTCACACGCTGGCCGAGGAGGCGATCCACCGCATGCTGCCGCGTGTGCGCGCGCTGGAAGACGAGGCTCGCACCCGCGTGCACCGGCTGGATCACGAGATCGCGGTGCGGGCGGTCAAGCACCTCGCGGACGATTTGCACCAACGCTACGGCGCGAACAAGCCCGTCGTTGCCTATCTTCACCAGCTCGCCGCCGACATTGTGGCCCACGCTGGCGTGCTGAGCGCCACAGACGACGACCGGCCGGCGGATGCGGGGCCGGCGCCGCGTGACGACGAGCCGGCGCGCGACGACCAGCCGGCGGAGAGCGACGCGGACGCGCTGGAGCTGGCGGCATCCGGCGACGGCGACGACGGCGACCGGAGCAGCGGCGTGCCACTCGGCGACGACGTGCGCGTGCGGCCGGCGCTCGCGGACCTGCTGCGGCGCTACCGCGTGCAACCGCTCGTCACTCACCCAGCCAGCGCGGCGGCGCCCGTGGTGCAGGAGCCGAACCCGACCTATCAGCGATTGATCGGCCGCATCGAATACGGCATGCGCGCCGGCATGCCCTACACCGACCACCTGATGATCCGGCCGGGCGCGCTCCATCGCGCCAACGGCGGCTTCCTCGTGCTCCACGCACGCGACGTGCTGAGCCAGTCGTCCGCGTGGGATGCGGTAAAGCGCATGCTGCGCTTCGGTGTCATCACGGCGGAGGGTGCCGTGGGCGAGATGCCTGGCATGCCCGCCGGCGCGTCTCTGCTGCCGGAGCCAATCCCGGCGCGCGTGAAGGTCGTGCTGGTGGGCGATGTGTCTACGTACGTCGAGCTGGCCGAGCGCGATCCCGACTTCCACCAACTCTTCAAGGTCCGCGCCGATTTCGCGAGCGAGATGCCGCGCACGCCCGAGACGGAGGGCTTCTATGCGCGCTTCGCTGGCGAGGCGGCGCGCATGGCCGGCGCCGCGCCGCTCACCGTCGCCGCCGTTGCCCAGATCATCGAGGAAGGCAGCCGTTGGGCCGATGACCAGGAGCGTCTCTCCACGTCACTCGGCAGCCTGAGCGATCTGACGCTGGAAGCCGGCCACTGGGCCGGGCGCGAGGGCGCCGCCGCGACGGACCGCGCGCATGTGAGCCAGGCCATCGCCAACCGCGAGCGCCGCGTCAGTCTGGTCGCCGATCACGTCTACGAGATGATTGACGACCGCGAGATTCTGATTGACACGTCTGGCGCCGTCGTCGGTCAGGTGAACGGCCTGACCGTGATGACCGCCGCCGAGCATACCTTCGGCAGGCCGGTGCGCATCACCGCGCGCACCGCGCCCGGCTGGTCGGGCGTGGTGGACATCGAGCGCGAGATCGCTATGAGTGGGCCGGACCACAGCCGCGGCGTGCTGATCCTCAGTGGCTATCTGCTGGGGCGTTTCGCGCAGGAGTTCCCGCTGGCGCTGGCGGCGAGCCTGTGCTTCGAGCAGATGTACGACGGCGTGGACGGCGACAGCGCCTCGTCGGCCGAGCTGTACGCGCTGCTCTCCAGCCTCTCCGGCGTCGAGGTGCGCCAGTCGCTCGCCGTGACCGGCTCGGTGAACCAGCGCGGCGAGATTCAGGCGGTCGGCGGCGTTACGCATAAGGTGGAAGGCTTCTTCCGCGCCTGCCGGGCGCGCGGGCTGACGGGCGAGCAGGGCGTGCTCATCCCGCGGGCGAACGTGCGCCACCTGATGCTGCGCGAAGACGTGGTAGACGCGGTGCGGCGCGGCGCGTTCCATCTCTACGCCGTCAGCACGATTGACGAGGGCATTGAGCTGCTGACGGGCATCCCCGCCGGCCGGCCCGACGCATCCGGCCGCTACCTGGAAGGCACAATCAGCGCGCGTGTGGGGCAGACGCTGCGCGCCTACAGTGAGCGCGTGCGCGCGGCGGGCGTGCCGGTGCCGCCAGCGGGCCGTCCCGGCTGGTCGCGGTAGAGCCGCCGCCTCTTCCCTTCCTATAGCCGTGGTCTATACATGTCCGCGTCGTTGCCCTAGTTCCGTGCGCCGTCGCTCCGCGATCCGCGTGGTACGCTGCTGGCACAGCCGACGCATGGCGCGGATGAGTGACGAGAAAGCGAGACAGTTCCCTATGACTACGACTCGACCCGCCTGGGGTGAGGTATTCCGCATGCCGCCCGCCACCAGCGCGGACGACCTGGTGCGTCTGCCCGACGACGGCTACCGTTATGAATTGTACGAAGGGGTATTGGTGCGTGAGATGACGTTCGCGGGACATGGCGCCGTTTGCCAGCGGTTGGGTGTGGAGCTTGGCATCTATGCGCGGACGACCGGGTATGCCAATCCCATCGTGCAGAACACCCTTGTCGATCTGACGCCGGCCGGCGCCACATCGCGCACGGTGCTGGCGCCCGATCTGGCGATTCTGCGCATGACCACCCCGCTCTCATGGACAACCGTCGTGCGCGAGCCTCCCCTGCTCGCCGTCGAGGTCGTCTCAGAGTCGCAAACGCTGGCCGAGCTGGCGCTCAAAGCCCAGACCTACATCACTGCCGGCGTCGAAGAAGTCTGGGTGGTGGATCACCAGACGCGCACTGTGGAAGTCTGGACGGCGCAGGGCACGACGACACTTGGCGACGCACAGACGCTCACCACGCCACTGCTGCCCGGCTTCGCCGTCGCGGTGCGCTTTCTGCTCGACGGCTAGGGACCGTCCGTTCTCCCCCTCGCCGCGCACGGAGAGGGGGCCGGGGGGTGAGGACTCTTACAGCCCGCCCGCGCTCACCATCAGCCCGCCATCTATGAACAGCGTCGTCCCCGTCACATAGCTCGCATCATCGGAAGCCAGCCACGCCACCGCCGCTGCCACGTCATCGGGATTGCCGATGCGCGCCAGCGGAATCTCGGCCAGCAGCGCCGCCTTCTTCTGTGGATCGTTCAGCGTCGCCGTGTTGATCGGCGTGGCGATGGCCCCCGGCCCGACGTTCACGATGCGAATCTGGTTGCGCGCCAGCTCCGGCGCCAGCGTGCGTGTCAGCATGCGCAGCCCGCCCTTGGCCGCGCAGTACACCGCGTTGCCGACCATCGGCAGGTCTTCGTGGACGGACGAGATGTTGATGATGACGCCGCCGCTGCCCTGCGTGATGAAGCGCCGCGCCGCCGCCTGCATCGCAAAGTACGGCCCTTTGAGGTCCACGGCGATCTGGCGCTCGAACATCTCCTCGGTCACATCCACCAGCCGCGCCGGCTGCTCGATGCCGGCGTTGTTGACGAGGATATCCAGCCGGCCGAACGCCGCCACCGTCTGATTCACCAGATTGCCCACGCTCGTCACATCCGCCACGTCCGCCTGCACCATCAGCGCGCGCCCGCCCGCGCCGCTGATCTGCCCGGCGACGGTGCCCGCCGCGTCGCGGTGGGTGTGGTAATCAATGGTGACGCTCGCCCCCTCTCTAGCGAGCCGCACGGCGATGGCCGAGCCGATGCCCAGCGACGCGCCCGTCACAATCGCGACCTTCCCGTTGAGCGCCATACTGACCGCCCCATCCTTTCTCATACCGAATTGTTCTAAACTGTTGGAGCATTCACCGCCCGTGATAGGTCAAGATTACCTCCGGCATTGATGCCGGGAAGCCCGCGAACGCCTGGCGCCGCGCTGCCTGCGGCATGGCTCAGGCGAGCGCCGCCGGCTGTGTCGAGAGCGCGCGCAGCCGCTCCACAATCGCCGGCAATTGCCGCACCACGTACTCCACGTCGCTCTCGTCGCTGCTGTGGCCCAGCGTGAGGCGCAGGTGGCCGCGCGCCTCGGCGGGCGTGAGGCCCATCGCCGTCAGCACGTGCGACGGCTCGACCGAGCCGGTGGTGCAGGCGCTGCCGCTGGACGCCGCTACCCCAATCAGATCGAGGTTCAGCAGCAGCGACTCGCCTTCCACACCCGGCAGCGCGAAGCTGGCGCTGTTGGGCAGCCGCTCGGTGGGGTGGCCGGTCAGGCGCGCGCCCGCAATCGCCAGCACGCCCGCGATCAGCCGGTCGCGCAGCGCGGCCAGCCGCGCCCCCTCGCTCGCGCGCTCCGCCTGCGCGCGGCGTAGCGCCTCCGCCACGCCGACGATCCCCGCCACGTTCTCCGTGCCGGCGCGGCGATTGCGCTCCTGCGAGCCGCCCAGAATCTGTGGCTGGATGCGCGTCCCCTGCCGCACATACAGCACGCCCGCGCCCTTGGGCCCGTAGAGCTTGTGGGCCGAGAGCGAGAGCATATCCACGTTCAGCGCCTTCACATCCAGCGCGAGCAGCCCGCCC
>JAICVS010000111.1 GCA_025935195.1 Ktedonobacterales bacterium | reverse complement strand
GTGGTCGCGTCGCCGCCGAGGTCGGGCGTACACACATGGCGCTCGGCCAGCACCGTCTCGATGGCGCGCAGGAGCTGGGCGGAGGCGTCGCGCTCGCCGAGGTGGTCGAGCATGAGCTGCGCCGACCAGATGGTGGCGATGGGGTTGGCGATGCCCTTGCCGGCGATGTCGGGCGCGGAGCCGTGGATCGCTTGAAACAGACTCGGATAACGCCGCTCGGGGTTGAGGTTCGCACTCGGCGCCAGCCCCATGCTGCCTGAGATGGCCGCGCCAAGGTCGCTCAGGATGTCGCCGAAGAGGTTCGAGGCGACGACGACATCCAGGCTCTCCGGTTGGGAGACGAAGCGCGCGGTGAGTGAGTCAATGAGGTGCTGCTCGTGCGCGATCTCCGGATAGTCCGCGGCCACCGCGCGGAACACGTCGTCCCAGAAGACCATGTTGTACTGCATGCTGTTGGATTTGGTCGCGCTGGTGACACGCCGGCGCCCATGCGTGCGCGCGTACTCGAACGCATAGCGCAGGATGCGCTCGGTGCCCGCGCGTGTGAACACGATGGATTGGATGGCGACCTCATCCGCCATGTCCCGATGCACGCGCCCGCCCACGCCGGCGTACTCGCCCTCGGTGTTCTCGCGGACACAGATGATGTCAATCTCGGCGGAGCCTTTGCCCGCGAGCGGGCTGGTGACGCCAGGCAGCAGGCGCAGCGGGCGGAGGTTCACGTACTGGTCGAACCCTTGCCGGATGGGCAGCAGCAGCCCCCAGAGCGTGACGTGGTCGGGCACGCGCGGATCGCCCACCGGGCCGAGCAGGATGGCGTCGAAGCGCTCGCGCTCCAGCACGGCCAGCCCATCGGCGGGCATCATGGCGCCTTCGCGCAGGTAGCGCTCGGTTCCCCAATCGAAGTGGCGCGTCGTGAAGCGGATGTCGCCGCGCAGCTCGGCGAGGGTGGTAAGGGTCTGGACGCCCTCCGGGATGACCTCGTGACCGATGCCGTCGCCCGGCAGCACGGCGATGCGATACTCGCGCACGCTTTTCCGTCCTATTCTTCAGATGATTCAGGCGCCTGCCGCGCTGACTTCTCGTCCGGCGCCGCCGCGTAACATGCCGCGGCGAAGCGCAGCAGCTCGGTGGCGACCGCTTCCGGCTGCTCCTCCGCCACGTAGTGCCCGCAGTCGCGCAGCGCGCGGCCGGTGACGCTTTGCGCGACCTCGCGCCAGATGTCCACGACGGGGCGGCCGGCCAGATTGCCGCGCTCGCCCCAAAGCAGAAAGACCGGCACCCGCACTTTCACCCCGGCCGCGCGCTCGGCACGGTAGCGCGGCACATCGTCGGCGTAGGTCGCGCGATAGTCGCGCAGCATCGCGGCGAGCGCGCCCTCCGAGCGGAACGCCTGGGAGTACACGTCCCACGCTCCATCCGCGCGCAGCCGCTCGATCACCCCTGGCGCGCGGCCGAAGAGCGCCGCGAGGTACGCCTCTTCGTTGCCGGCGATCAGCCGCTCCGGCAGATCAGGGACGATGTGGAAGACCCAGTGCCAGTAGCTACGGGCGATCTCGGCGGCGCTGAGGCGGTCGTAGACGTATTCCGCGGGCAGGATGTCGAGCAGGGCGACGCCGGCCAGATCGTCTGGGTAGTCCAGCGCGTAGCGCCGGGCGACGCGCGCGCCGCGGTCATGGCCGATGAGGACCGGCCGCCGCAGCCCCAGGTGGCGTATCAGCGCGGCGACATCCGCCGCCATCGTGCCTTTGTCGTAGCGCGCCGCGCCGCCGGGCTTGCCCGATGCGCCGTAGCCGCGCAGATCAGGCGCGATGACGAGGTGCCGGGCGGCGAGCGCGGGCAGGACGTGCCGCCACATGAGCCAGCTCTGGGGGAAGCCGTGCAGCAGGACGAGCGGCGCATCGGCGTTGGTTCCCGCGCGCACGTAATGCAGTCGCACATCGCTCACTTCGACCCAGGCGTGCGTCACGCCCGACCCGTTCGGGTGGACAGATCGCGACGACTCCATGCGTGTCTCCGCTCTCCGCGAAGTCCGTCGGCACTGACGTTCAGCAGCGCGCGACGCGCGTGTAGACGCCGCTCAGAAGGCGCCCTTGCCCGTCAGCACGACCTTGATCGTCATCAGCAGGATCTTGATGTCGAGCCAGAGCGAGTAGTTGCGCACGTAATAGATATCGTCCTGCGTGTGCAGGTGCAGCACGCGGTCGCTGCGCCCATGCACCTGCCACCAGCCGGTGATGCCCTGCGGCACGAGCAGGCGGCGGTACTGCCAGGAATGATAGCGCTCGACGATCCAGGGCATCTCTGGCCGCGGCCCGACGATGGACATATCGCCCTTCAGCACGTTCAAGAGCTGCGGCAGCTCGTCCAGGCTGGTGCGGCGCAGGAAAGCGCCGATGGGCGTGATACGCGGATCGTCGCGGCGCTTGTGAACCAGCCCCTTCTCGGTGCGCACCGCCACGTCACGGGCGCGCTGCTCGGCATCCACGTACATCGTGCGGAACTTGATCATCTTGAAGCGGCGGTTGTGCTGGCCCACGCGCTCCTGCAGGAAGAGCGCCGGCCCCGGCGAGTTGACGCGGATGAGCACGGCGATCACCAGCAGCACCGGCGAGAGGATGAGCAGCGTGGGAATGCAGATCGCCAGGTCCATCAGCCGCTTGATGCGCATCTTCCAGCCGGAGATCGCGGACTCGGTCAGGCCGATGATCGGCATGCCGTCCACGATCTCGATCAGCGCCTTGGCCGTCTCGCCGATCACATCCGGCACCACGCAGACCTGCACCGGCATCGAGGCCAGCCCACTGACGATCCAGCTACAGACCTGGCGGTCGCGCGGGGCCAGCGCGATCAGCACGAGGTCGATCTCGCGCTGGCGGATGATCTGGAGCAGGCTGGGGATGTCGTCAATGTCGCCGAGCCGCCACGCCACCCAGGTGCCGTACATGGTGGCCTGCCAGCCCTCATCCGCGTCGGGCGGCGGCGCGATCTCGCGCTCCGGGCCGACCACCCCAACCAGCTCGACGCTGTGGCGCCCGCCGGCGGTGATCGCGCGCGCCGTATCCACCGCCAGCCGCCCAGTGCCGACGATCAGCACGCGCCGCCTCGGCGTGACTCGTGTCAGCAGCGGGCGCAGCACGATGCGCGCGCCGCCGACGAGCGCGGCATCCAGAATGATGAACGCCAGCCAGACGTAGCGCAGGCGCCCGATATCGAGGATGTAGAGTGCGCCGCACATGATCAGGCCGGCGAGCGCGACGACCGCCGCGGCCTTGATCGGCGCGAACAGGTTCGCCGACCAATCCGAGGAGTAGAGGCCGAAGAGCGAGAGCAGCACCGGCCAGCCCGTCAGCACGATCAGGCCGAGCGTGGCGATCTGACCGGGCGTCAGCAGCGAGGCGCGAAAGGCCAGGCCGCGGAAGAAGGGGATGGTGACTTGCAGGTACGGCAGCCGGTTCTGAAAGTGCGTCACCAGCATCAAGGCCGCGACGGAGAGCGCGGTGTCGAGCAGCAGCATGATCTCGCTGAGCGCGGCGCGCGCGCGGCGGCGGCTCGCCAGCTTGCGCTGCACCTGCGCGTAGTCTGGTGCGCGGGCGATGCGGGCCATGCGCGAGGTGGTGTTCATCTCGTCGTCGTCGTCCAGCCCTTTGCGCGCCGGCCCCTGGCTGGGACGCTGCTGGGGAATCTGGGTGATCTGGCCCTGCGCCGCCGCCGCGTACGCCTCTGTGCGCGCGCCGTTGCCATGCGCGCCGTTGCCGGCCGGATGGTGCCCATTCACGGCTTCCCGCGGCAGCGTTGGGGCCTGGTAGGCCTGATCCCACGACGGCGCGGCGGGACGCGCGGGCGGGGCGGTGTCCGCATCGGCCAGGCCATTCCAGGCGGAAAGCGAGGCGGATAGCGGGTATGTCCCCTCGCGCGTGAGCTGGGCGTCGTCCGGCGGCGTCCGCTTCTGGCGGGAATGCCCATTCTCGCCGTATGGTTCGTGCCACCCGCCCATATAATCCCCACTCCCTTGCGGCGACAGCTCCCCGCCGGATCGAACTTGAAGGCCCGCTGGAGCGCCAAACGCCCTTACGCTTGCCTGTACGTACCTGACCTGAATCAGCATCTCTCGTGCCGCCGTTCCCGCTTCCTGCCCGGCCCGACCGCGAGATGCTTCGTGTGACGCGACATCGTGTGCGCAGAGGCGCGTGCCGCCGTGTAGCTCTGGACATTATAGCCCGCATATCGTGCGCGTCAACGAAACCTTCCTGTTTAGGCCATTGCACGCTGGCGAGCGTATGTTCGTGTGTTTGCGTGTGTTGTGCGGCGTCGCGGTTCAGGCTATAATAGCCGGGCATTCCGGCGTATGCGGCCGTGGAAGCCGTGTCCGCCGTCTACGTGGTAAAGGGCAACTCCCTATGTCAACCGGGCCTGACGACCTGCCGGGCGACCTCGGCGCCGCCACGCTCATCGCGCAGCTGCGCCGCGAGAACGAGCGGCTGACGCAACGCACCTCTCAACTGGATGGGCACGTGCGGTCGCTGGAGGTTTTGCAGGAGATCGCCAACACGCTCAGCGGCGAGCTGCACCTGCCCAACCTGCTCCGGCGCATCGCCATCGCCGCGCTGCGGCTCGCCGCCGGACACGCCAGCATCGTCTATTTGATGGAGCCTTCCGTGCCCGCGCTGGTCGCGCGCGCGGTGGAGACGGAGCTGACCGCCATGGACAGCGGCGCGTTCTTCGGCCAGAACGGCGCGAGCTCGTCGCAGCCGGGCCTCGACGGCGAGACCGATCCAACCGGCACGATCGCCATCGCCTGGGACGAAGGCGTCGCCGGCTACTGCGCCACCTCCGGCGAGCGCATCCTGATTGACGATTCGCGCAGCGACACACGCTTTGCGGCGGAGACGGTGGCGGTGGACGCGCGTGTGCTCGGCTTCACGCCCTCGGCGCTGGTCGCCGCTCCCATGCTCTTCAAGGGCGTCGTCACCGGCGTGCTCGAAGTGGCGCAAAACGCTTCGGGGCAGGGCTTCGACGCGCAAAGCCTCGATCTGTTGCGCACGCTCGCCGCCCAGGCCGCCACCGCCGTCGCCAACGCTCAGTTGTATCGCCGCCTGCGCATCGAGCGCGACCGCATCATCCAGGCGCAGGAGGACGAGCGCAAGCGTCTCGGCCGCGAGCTGCACGACGGCCCGGCCCAGAAGGTCGCCCAGATCGCGATCTCGCTCGAATACGCCGAGCAGCTTGCCAAGCACGAGCCGGACCGCGTGATCCCGGAGCTGCGCGCCATCCGCGACACAGCGCAGAACACCAGCCGCGAGATTCGCGATCTGCTCTTCGATCTGCGCCCGCTCGTCCTGGAGGCGGAGAACGGCGGGCTGGTCGCCGCGCTCAATCACTTCCTGGTCCGCTTCGAGACGGGGCCAGGCCCCAAGCTGCACCTGCGTGCCGAGTACACGGAGCGGCTGCCGCACAACCAGGAGCTGACGGTGTTCGCCATCGTCCAGGAGGGGGTGAACAACGTCCTCAAGCACGCCGGCGCGCGGAACTGCTGGATTGACATCCGTGAGTACCCGGAGAAGCTGGTCGTCATCATCCGCGACGACGGCGCCGGCTTCGACGTCCAGCAGGTGCGGGACGACTACCAGAACCGCGGCAGTTGGGGCCTGCTCAACATGCTCGAGCGCGCCGAGCTGATTGACGCGAAGCTGAACATCGCCTCACAGACGGGCAAAGGGACGATCACCTCGCTCGAAGTTCCACGCGCGCCGGTCGCCATCGTGCGTTGAGCGTCCGTTGAGCGTCCGTTGACCATCACGACGGGCCTATGCTACACTCCATGATAGTGCCTTGCGTCGTGTCCCGCGATCGCGCTCCCTCCAGGGAGCCGCCGCGTCCAGACTGCTTCAGCACGGCCGGCGGGGCATGTGTCCTTCACATCATCGAAAGAGTAGAGCTGTGCCGAAAGTCACTTTCGTCAACGAGAAGCGCACGGTGGAGGTGGAGCGGGGGGCGTCCCTGCGCTACGCCGCGCTGGAAAACGACGTCCCGCTCTACTGCATGTGGTTTGGCCTCTCCAAGTACGCGAACTGCCATGGCAACGGCCTGTGCTGGACGGATCGCGTGCGCGTCTCGCCCGCCAACGCGGTGAACCCGCGCACGCCGCTGGAGATGGCGATGAATCAGGTGGGCACGCGCCGCAAGAACCGCAACCCCGCCGTGCGTCTGGCCTGCCAGGTGCAGGTGTTCGAGGATTGCGAAGTCGTCACCCGTTGCAAGCCCCGGCGCTAGCGCCGTGTGAGGAGAATCGGCAGATGCGGCTGGATCGTGTCCTCAGCGAGGGCGAGGCGCAGGTGGCCTTGCGCAAGATGGGCTTCGACGTTCACGAGGCGGAGGGCCGCCCCGGCCTGTACGAGCTGGCGCACCCGCACCTGGGCGGCACGCGCACCGTGACGGTGGACCAATTGGTGTTCCTGGCCGAGGGCGCCGCGCTGGCCGATCAGCTCGCCCGCGGCGTCATGGCGGAATGAAGTCCTCACCCCCAACCCCCTCGCCTCTGCGGAGGCGAGGGGGAGACGGAGCGAGGGGAGCGATATGCGACACGGGAAGCTGGGAAGTGAGAAAACACCATGCCGCTCCAGCTCCCGCGCGCCGCGCGCCCGCTGTACGCTTTTGAGCATGCTGAGCATGCTGACCATGCCCGCGACGATGCGCCCGCCGCTCCCGCCATCGAAGCCGCGCCTTCCGCACTCGTTCCCGCGCCCGCGACGCTCGATGCCGACCGTCAGGCCAAAGCCAGGCGCTACGCGCGCCAGCGTCACACGCTCGCGCTCGTCAGCCTCGTCCTCGACGCCGCCCTGATCGCCATTCTGCTCTTCAGCGGGCTGAGCTTCGCCCTGCGCGACGCGCTCGCCGGAGCGCCCGCCTGGGAGCCGGTGGCGGGCTGGCTGCCCGCGCGCATCGGCCTCTACTTCCTCGTGATCTTCGCCGGCGCGTTCGTCCTGGGCCTGCCGCTCTCGTATGAGAGCGGCTTTGTGTTGCCGCATCGCTACGGCCTCTCCACACAATCGCGCCGCGCCTGGGCGCTCGATCTGCTCAAAGGGCTGGCGATCTCGTTGCCTTTCGAGCTGGTGGCCGTCGAGTTCGTCTACTGGCTGCTGGCGGCGTCGCCCGATGCCTGGTGGCTGTGGACGGGCGCGGCCATGCTCTTCGTGACGGTGATCCTGGCGAACCTGGCGCCCATCCTGTTCCTGCCGCTCTTTTACAAGCTGACGCCACTGCCCGATGGCGATGTCCGGCGCATGGCGCTGGCGCTGGCCGCGCGCGCGGGGACGCGCGTACGCGGCATCTATGCGATGAACATGAGCACGAAGACCACGGCGGCGAACGCGATGGTGATGGGCCTGGGCAACACGCGGCGCGTCGTGCTGGGCGACACGCTGCTGGATCGCTACACGCCCGACGAGATCGAGGTGGTGCTGGCCCACGAGCTGGGCCATCAGGTCCACGGCGACATCCCTAAGCTGATTGCCGTGCAGACCGTGACGACGCTGGGCGGGCTGTTTGTCGTCAACCTGCTGCTCCATGCCGTCGTCGCGCGCGTCACGGCGTATCATGGCCTCGCCGATGCGGCGACGATGCCGCTCGTGGGCGCGGCGCTCGCCGCCTTCGCGCTGGTCACGCTGCCGCTCAGCAACGGCTATAGCCGGCGGGTCGAGCGCCAGGCCGATGTCTATGCGCTGGAGACAACGCACAAGTCGGATGCTTTCATCAGCGCCATGACGCGCCTGGCGAACCAGAACCTCGCCGAGCTGGAGCCGGCATGGTTCGTCGAGTTCCTGCTGTACAATCACCCGTCCACCGCGCGCCGTCTCGCGCTCGGCCGCCGCTATGTGGAAAGCGCGCGGCGAACCGCTGGCGATCCATCCGCGGTGTCTATCCCGTCAGGAACCCTATAGGCGCAAGCCGGAGCTGATGTGGCGAACCGCACTCGCCCGCCCTGACCAGCCTCAGTCCGGCACCGAGGCTTTGATACCGGCGAGCCGGGCAGGCGAGCGGGCGTCTCCGTTGGGCGCCGCACTGCGGCGATGGCCGCGGCTAAACTGGCTATTCGAGCTCTGGCGGTGAGGGCGCGCACGCTCCACCCCACCGTGGCAGTGTAGAGAAGAAAAGGAGGCGGCGCTTCCTCCCCTGTCCGATGGCGGGGGTGTCCGCGCCGAAGACGCGATGAGCGACGACCGCGACGAACAGCCCCGCGATATCCCGCACCCCCAAGCCCGGCCGGACCAGCTCGATCCCACGACGCTGGAGCGGCCGACCACTGCCGGGCAGATCACCCCCGGACCCGGCCTCACGCCCGCCCGCGCTGTCGAAAACGTCTCCACCGATCTGCCCGCGCCCCTGCCCAGCGCCCCCGACCGCGGCATCGTGCGCACCATCCACTACAACCTCAGCTACATCGTGCATAACGCCGGCGCCGGCCCGCGCGGCGCCATCGTGCTGCTGCACGATCTGCCCGGCGGCGCCTACGTCTGGGCGCCGCTGCTGGATCGCCTGGCTGGCACAGGCCGCGCTGTCTACGCCTTCGACCTGCTCGGCTACGGCGACTCCGACCACCCCTGGCCCTCCGACACCTCGATCTGGGGCCACGCCGACGGCCTCGAATACGCCCTTGCCGCCCTGCGGCTCACGGACATCGTGCTGGTTGGCTTCGGCCTGGGTGGCGCCGTTGCTCAGGTGCTCGCCTCGCGCCTCTACTACGACCGCATCGCCAGGCTCGTGCTGATCAATTCTTACGGCTATCTGCACGCCTACGCCCCGGATTGGCCGCTGCCGGAGATGACGAAGCGCCAGGATCCCGAGGCCCCCAAGCACACCAAGACCGACCAGGCACTCGCCGACCTGCGCAAGACCGTGCCGCTCGGCTCCGCCAACAACAAGCTCCCCGCCGCCGCGCTGGATGCCTATGTGCGGATGTGGAACAGCGAGATCGGCAAAGAATTGATCTTCCAGCACGTGCGCCTGATGTTGCCCAGCTACACCAATTCCGTCTCGTCCTACCTGCGCACGCTGGAGTTCCCCACACTGCTGATCTGGGGCGAGGCCGATACGGTCACGCCGCTCGACCCGCTGGGCCGGCGTATGGCGCGCGAGATTCCCGACAACCGCCTCGAAGTCGTCCCCAATGCGGGCCACCTCATCCTCGACGACGCCCCCGACGCCGTCGCGCGCCTTGTCGCCGACTTCGCTGGTGCGCCCGCCTCGGCAGCCGGAGGTGGCAGCTTCGTCGTCGCGCGCTGAGCGGGCTCCATGCCGCTCCCGACCCTTCCGAATCTCTCACGCATCGTACGCATATTAGCGTAGACCTGGCTTGCCGGTTTGCGCGAAATGGTGTACCCTGATGCGGTAGAGTACGGGGTGTGAGTGGGATGCACGCGGCGTGGGCCGGCAACGCGCGAGCCGGCGGAGGGAAGCGCATGAGCACGATCAGTCGCATCGGCGTGAAGACGCTGGGCCGGCCGGGGCCGCTCCTCGCTGGGATGCGCCGCCCTGACGCGCGGTTCGTCGTCTCCGCCTTCGTTCTCGTCGCTCTGGTCGTCTGGTCCTTGAGCAAACCGAACGTTCCCCTGCCCGTGCCGCCGCCAGGCGGTATCTGGGCCATCAGCCTCGCCACCTTCGCCATCGCCGTCCTCAGCCACCACTTCCGCCTGCGTGTGGGCGGCGCCGCCGCTCCCCGGCTGCCGAAGCCGCGCTACGCGATGTACATCGCCGCCATCGTCATCGCCGGCACCCCCGCCGCCGTCCTCATCGCCGCCGTCTGCCCGTTCCTGGTCTACGCTCTCGATCTGGCGCAGGGCCGCATACGCCTCACCAACATCGTGCGCGAGGGCGCGACCGACGCGGCAACCGCCCTTGTCGCCGGACTGCTCTACGTCACTGTCACCGGTCCCCGATACCCCGACGACGCGTTGCTGCTCTCCGCCGACATGTGGCGCCACGTCATCGCCTCGCTCGTCGCCAGCATCGTCGTGTTCCTCGGCGTCATCTGCGCGGACGCGCTCAGCAGGGAAGGGAGCAGCGCCGGCGTGTTTGGCCGGCTCGGTGAGGGCCTGCGCGATCCGCTGCTGCGTTTCCAACTGCTGCTGCTGAGCGTTGGGCCGCTCGTTCCCTTCGCCGAGTTCATGGACGACCGCGTCTCCGTCTTCGCCTGGACGTGCTTCCTCGCCCCGCTCACCGCCTACTACTATCTCGCGCTGCTCAGCGTGCGCCTACAACAGAGCACGGCCGAGGTGCTCGCCACCTCCGCCAAGCTAGGCGCCTCGCGCATGCGCGAAGCTGAGCTCTCCGGCTACGCGGCGCTGGTCACGCGCGTCCAGGAGGACGAGCGCCGCCGCCTCTCGCGCGAGCTGCACGACGACACTGCCCAGTCGCTGATCGTGCTCTCGCGCGGCCTCACAACCTTCGGCTCGCGTGAGGAAGGCCAGCCGATCACCGGCCAGGATAAGCAGATACTGAGCGACCTCGTGGACCTCTCCAAGCGCACGCTCGAAGGCGTGCGCCGCGCCTGCCAGAACCTGCGCCCCTCGGTGCTCGACGACCTCGGCCTCTCAGCCGCGCTCGAATCGCTCGCCCAGCTCGTCACCCGCCGCGGCCTTCCCTGCGCCTTCCAGCAGATCGGTGAGTACGAGCCGTGGGCGCCCGAGATCGAGGTCACGCTGTATCGCATCGCCCAGGAGGCCCTGACCAACACGCAGCGCCACGCTCACGCCACCCGCGCCACGCTCGAAATCGCCTACCATCCGGCGCGGGTGATTGTCCGCGTCAGCGACAATGGCGCCGGCTTCGACTACAACGCCGTCGCCAGCCACCTGCGTGAGCGCGACGACGATCAGCGCGACCTCAGTGGGCTTGGCCTGGTGGGCATGCGCGAGCGTGCCAGCCAGATCGGCGCGACGCTCGACGTCACCAGCGCGCCCGGCCGCGGCACCACCATCACCATCGCCGTTCCCCTAGCCCCTCTCGAGTCTGGCGTCGAGACCCCTGCTGACGTCTCCGCCGAGGCTTTCAGGTAGCCTGATTCTTCAACGATCCACGCGGGGAGTCCTCACCCTCCTGCCCCCTCGTCGCGCACGGCGAGGGGGTGCCACGGCGGACTGAGCGGGCGGCACCTATGCCGTTGCCGCCTCCACCGCCCGCGCGGAACAGACGCCGCGTTGCGCGCGCTCCAGCAGGTATTGCCCCAGCGAGGCCGCGACCCATGTGCGGCTGTCGTTGACTGGATCCCAGATATACACGTTCGGCTGCGCGATCATCCCTGCAATGATCGCCAGCCCCACCCGCCGGCCGCGCTCCTCCTCAGCGAAGAACAGCAGCGCATCGAACGGCATGTAACTTTCACGATAGAGCGGGCTGGTGCGCATGCGCACGTTCTCGTCGCGTATGCGCTCGGCGCACCAGCAGAGCGCGCTTCCCTGTCCGTCTACAGCGCCGTCGAGCACGCGCAGCAGTTCGACCAGCGCGCGCGGTACCTCCCCGGCGAAGGTGATCTCGAGCGCCGCCAGGCCCGTGGACGTCGCCCCCGCGCCGCATCGCGCCGCTGGATCATACGAGCGTATCAGCGTTTGCCACACACGCCCACCCCCTTGATGCGCCGCCCGGCCATTCAGGCACCATGTACGCAAATATGCGTAATCATGTATAGCACATTCGCGCGCTTCTGTCTAGGTATTTGTACTTATCTGACACCGATTTTGCAATTGGCTGCCCATTCCGCGCCGCGCGCCGTTCCTGGTGTGCCTGCCGTGCTCGCATTGGCTGGTCGCGCCGCTGCCGTACCTGCAGCAGCGGCAGGAGCAGATGTTGCCGATGGAGTTCCTCGAGGTCGCCTCGATAGGCATGGAGCTGCTGGCCTCGCCGTATCTCACCGCGGACCAGGGCGGCTTCTACACCGCTGCCGAGGCTGCCCGCGCGCGTATAGACCATCTCGCCGGCAGCATTGCCTTCTGGCCGTATATGGCGACGATTGACGCCTTGCGGCAACCCACCAGGACGAGGCCGCCGATCTCGCGCGCTGCGACGATCAGTGGGCATCGCTGGTGGATCGCTTCCAGCCGGAGGTGGATTGGAGCGGCCTGGAGGCCGAGAAGCGCGGCTTCTGGCACTCGCAGGGCCACGTCTTCACCGAGCCGTTCTACTACATCGAGTATGGGCTGGCGCAGCTCGGCGCCGTGCAGGTCTGGGCCAACTCTCTGCGTGATCAGGCTGGCGCCGTGGACGCCTACCGCCGCGCGCTCGCCCTCGGCGGCACCGCCCCGCTGCCCGAGCTCTACGCCGCCGGCGCACGCTTCGCCTTCGACGCCGCCACGCCGCGCGACGCGGTCGCGCTGATGGAAGACACCATCACGACGCTGGAGCCAGTCGCGCAGGGCTGAAGAGTGTCCTCACCCCCGGCCCCTCTCCGTGCGAAGAGAGGGGGGCCAGGTCGTGCGAGGTGAGGGACATCTCCATGAAAATCCGGGCTAATCGTGGTCGCGTTCGGCGTCCTCCGCCAGGTCCAGCGCCAGCACGCTCGCCAGGATCAGCGCGTCATCCTGCCCTGGCGCTGTCTCCACGCCGTAGGTGTCGGTCAGGCTGATCCAGCGTTTCGAGACGGTCGCCACCAGCGCGCCGCCGCGTGTCACGGTGAATTCGTGCTCGAACAGGCTGCCGTTCATCTCGAGATCGTCGGGGCCGGGAATGTCAATCGTGAAGCGGTCCACGAACGGCGTGAACAGCTTCTTGCGCACCTCCGCCAGCTCCTGGCCGTGGCGCGTGATATGGAACGTCGGCCGCAGCGCGATCAGTTGCTTGCGCACCGTCGCCACCTCGTTGCCGGCCATGTCGCGCATCACGAGCGTGTTGTGCAGGCTGAACACCTTGCCGTCCACGTGGAAGACGGGCTGCCCCGCCTCGTCGGTGATGTCCGAATCCTCGCCCAGCCGGAAGAACCGCTCGCGGATGACGTAGCGCATCGTCGCTCTCCTCTCCTCGCGTGCCGGCCGCGCCGCGCGGCCATCCCCTTGTACGCGCCGCGTCCGGCGCGGTTGCGTCGTGCTGACGGCGACGAGAGTGAAATCGCTCTCCATCCCGCTCTCCTCACCTGCCCGAGCGCTCCCCAACCCGCGACGGCGGGTTTCGCGGCCAGCGGCCATCCCGGCGCGCATTCATTCGCCTATTTGGTAGCCCGCCTGTTTGGCAGCTCGCCTGCCCGGCTGCCCAACGATCCCATGGTCGCCTTCATCCCATCCGCAGCAGCCCGGCCCCGATCTCCGCGACCTCCGCCACGCTGCCTACCCCCGCCAGCGCCATCGCCAGCTCCAGTTCATCGCGCAGCAGCCCCAGCACGCGCCGCGCGCCATCCGCGCCATCCGCCGCCAGCCCCCACAGCACCGGCCGCCCCACCAGCACCGCCCGCGCCCCCAGTGCCAGCGCCTTCAGCGCATCCGTCCCGCGTCGTATCCCGCTGTCGAGATATATCTCGCAGCGGCCATCCATCGCCGCGACGATTGCCGGCAGCGCCGTGATGCTCGCCGGCACGCCGTCGAGCTGCCGTCCGCCGTGGTTCGAGACGACGATCCCATCTACCCCGCGCGCCACCGCCTCACGCGCGTCCTCCGGCGCCAGCAGCCCTTTCAGCACCAATGGCAGCGCGGTCAGCGAGCGCAGCCAGTCCACGTCATCCCACGCGAGCGCCGCCGGTTCCAGGCTGATGTCGTCCGCATCCCGCTCGAAGTTGCCCCAGCCCATCCCCGCCGGCAGCACAAACTCGTCGCGCTCGCTCGTCTCCTTGCGCCCCCAGCGCGGCGCGTCCACCGTCACCACCAGCGCCCGACAGCCCGCCGCTTCGGCCGCGCGCACGTGCCGCTCCGCCATCGCGCGCCGTCCCTGATACACATAGAGCTGGTACCAGAGCGGACCTGTCGCCGCCGCCGCGATCTCGGCCAGCGGCCGGTTCGCTTCGGTCGCCGCGATCATCAGCGTTCCCGTCGCGCCTGCCGCCCGCGCCGTCGCCACCTCGCCCTCCGCGCATGCCAAGCCCTGCGCCGCCATCGGCGCCACCAGCAGCGGCACCCCCACCGCCGTCCCCAGCACCGTCGTGCGCGTGTCCGCCGTCTTCACGCCGCGCAGCATGCGCGGCACGATCTGGATGCGCTCGAACGCCGCGCGGTTCTCGCGCAACGTCACGCGGTCGCCCGCCCCGTCCGCGTAGTAGGCCCACGCGCCCGCGGGCAGCCGCTCGCGCGCGAGTCGCTCGTAGTCGAACACGTTCAGCGGCCCCACCGGCGGCGTCTCTGGCTCCACGCGCCACACTCCTTCCCAACTCCGTGGATCAGGTCGATCAGGTCGATCAGGTGTCGCCACGCGCCCATTCTACCAGCATCACACTCCATGCCGCCGCTCGCGCTTATCTGCCGCCCCGCCGCTCCGCCGCCATGATGCGCGTCTTGAACCAGGTCGCGATCTCCGGCCAGCGCACGTCGGCGATGTCGCTGTACTTGCCCACGTGGAACGCCGCATTCAGCTCGCCGTAGATGGTCGCGTAGGCGAAGCCGCTCAGCTCGTGCAGGCGTGTCGCCTGGTGCTTGATCGTCGCCTGATGCGCCGGAGTGAGCGTTTGCGGTCCCAGCCGTTGCAGAATCTCCGGCACCAACCGTGTCAGCTCCTCCACGCCCTCCAACCGCCCGTGCAGCGCGCCGATCTGCTCGTCGTGGTCGCGCAATTGCGTGTCGTGTTCGTCGAGCCGCCCGCTCACTGTGGCATCTACGTAGGCCAGTTGCGCTTCGTAGTCCGCCTGGCGCCGATAGAGCGCGGCGAGCTGCTCGAAATATTCCGCCCACACGAGGGCGGGCGCGTCGGGTGCGGGCTTGGGCGTGGCCGCGATCGTCTGGCTGACATCGGCGGTGTCCAGCGGCCGCGTCACCTCCTCCAGCCGTCGCGCGCCCACGCGCGCGAGCCATTGCTTGACCGGCTCGGCTTTGGGCGAGGGGATGCTCTGGATGATGCGTAGCATCGTTTCCGTGTCGGCGGCATCCGTGCGGTAGTTCTTCCCATCAGATGAGGTCATTTTCAGTTGTACGCATTTTGCGTACACGTCACGGAACCCCTCGATTTCGCCAAGGCGGCGCTTCATGTCCGTCCAGTAGCGTCGCGGCGTCCGGCTGTCCGTCAGCATGCCGATCACATCAATGACGCTGAAGAACCACTGTCCATCTTGATAGACACGCCGGATGGACGCATCAGCCTGCTCCTCGATCAGCGCCAGGCTCATGTCGCTTCCGCTCGTTCCGCTCGTTCCGCTCGTTCCGCTCGTTCCGCTCGTTCCGCTCGTTCCGCTGATGTCGCGTCCGTCGGCCATGTCACCCTCCCCCAAGATAGGGGCGCCGTCATCAGGACGGCACCTGGAGAGGCGCTGGTGCGGCAGAGGGTGAGGGGGAGAGCGCAGAGGAGACAAGTCAGGCGAGCTAGCCACGGCCCAGGCTCGCGTGCTATCCTCTGCGCAGCCCTCGCGCTGAGACTACCAGCGTCGGGGTCAGATGGGCGTGCCTGTTC
>JAICVS010000106.1 GCA_025935195.1 Ktedonobacterales bacterium | reverse complement strand
CCGCCGCGCTCCTCGCCGGCTGCGGCCAGTCCAGCGCAACGATCGGAGCGCCGGGTGTAGGCGCTCCCACCACGACCACCACCACACCGCCCATTCCCAGTGGCGCCAGCATCCGCCCCTGCCCCGGCCCGACCGGCAGCGCCTCCTCCGCCGGCACGCCCGCGCTCGTGTTCTCAGGTGGAGTCTCGGACGCGTCCGGCACGGCCAAAGTCGGCGATCTGATCCAGGTGCGCCTACCCACCACCCAGCGCTGGCAGCTCCAGCAAGCGTCAGCCTCCGCCGTGATCGTCGGCCAGGGCGGCGTGCGCGATGGCGCCCTCAATGCCTGCGTATGGAGCTTCCGCGCCAGCGCCTCCGGCCAGATCACCCTGAGCTTCGTCGGCACCGCCCTCTGCGACCAGCCCGGCGCCCCCTGCCCACAGTACGCCCGCCTCGCCTCATACACCGTCACCGTCAAATAACCGGCCAGTGCCACTCGCAACGCCCGCTTGCCTTTCGTGGCCTGTTCCCGGCCGTGGCTGCTATAATGCGGTATTGCCGCGCGCCCAACGCCCCGCGTCGCTCAGACACCCGGCGCTTGCCAGCAACCACACGCGGCGCACACAGCGAATGACAGGCCGGCGCGGCGCCCATGGTCGCGCCGAGAGAGGATGGCATATGATGGGCAAGCTCGTAGATAAGTTGCGCCAAGTCGGGCAGGCGGGATCGGGTGGACTGGGCTTCCTGGCGCGCGCGCAGACCCAGAAGCCCCGCCCGGCGGCGATCTTCGTCTCGATTGGCGCCGCCGACACCTCCGCCGCTGAGGCCGCGCTCAAGAGCGGCGCCGACGGCGTGATCGTCTCCGGCTGGACACGAGACACGGATCTGAGCGCGCTCACGGCCGCGGCCGCCGCCGCTTCAGCCGTGCTCGGCGTCGCGCTCGCCGCCGAAGGGGTATCCGGCCAGGATGAGCTGGCGGCGGCGCGGACGGCCGGCGCTAGTTTTGCCGTGGCGGACCCCGCCACTCCCGCGCGCCTGCTCTTCGAGGATGTGGACCAGCTCGACCTCGTCGTCACTGTAGATATGCCACATGACGACCTCGGCCTCGTGCTGCTGCGTGGCGAGAATCTGCTGCCCGCGCATGCCGCGCTATTGCGCGCCCCGCTGCGCAACGCTGACCTCGCTCGGCTCACCGTCGCGGACTTCGCGCGGCTGCGCCTCGCCCGTGAATCCCTCCGCTTCCCAACGCTCGCCCCACTCGCCGAGGCGCCCGATGCCGCTAATGTCCGCCTGCTCGTCCGCCTTGGCCTGAACGGGCTGATTCTGCCGGGCGAAGGCGTCTCAGCCTCAGCCTTGGGCGCGCAGATCAAGGCGCTGCGCGAGGAGTTGGAGAAGACACCCGCCGAGGACTCCGGCCGCGGCAGTATCGCCATCGGCGGGCTGATGGAAGCGGCCGGACAGTCCCCACACCCCCCGCAACAGCCGCATCCCACACGGCGCGAGCCGCAGCGCGAGCCGGATGAAGAGTAGCGCCGCCCCCCGCCCGCGCGGCATCGGCGCGCCCTCTGTAGCCTAATGGTCCGTGCGCCGTGACCATTGGTGCGGCCTGTGAATGAGTATGGTACACTCGCGCTGGCAGACCACGCCCTGTGGAAGGCGCCACGCATCGGCGGCGGAGCGTACGGGAGCCATACGCGCGGCGGAGCGGAGCGGCCGTGCGCGATGGACAGCGGGAGAGGCGAAGTGTAATGGGCTACTCCGGATGGGACGACTCGGGCGGCCGCGGCCGCGCGCCCCGCGACGAGCGGTCGGGCAACCGTTCCTACGACCGAGCGCCGCGCGGCGGCTCGAACGGTCGTGGGTACGAGCGCGCCGACCGAGCCTCCACCCGTGGCTACGACGACCGCGGCCCCGGCGCGTCCTCCGGCAGCCGCTGGCGCGGCCCATCCGCCGACGACGGCTACGACCGCCCCCGCCAACGGCCGCCGCGCGACGGCTACGACGGGCGTGGCGACCGCGGCAATGACCGCCCTGATCGCTCGATGCGCGGCGCGCGCGCGCCGGTGCGCGACGATGACCGGGACGCCCGCCCGCGACGCGGCCCCAGCCCCGGCGCGGGACCGGGTGGCTCCAACCCGCGCAATCGCCCGCCCGCCCGTCCCGCCTGGGATGACGTCGACGAGCCGCCGCGTCGCCGGCGCTCCGATCGCGGCGATGCTCGTGGTCGTGGCGCGGAGATGCGCGACCCACGCGCGCTGCGCCGTGGGCTGGTCCCCGACGATGTGGAGGACGAGGAGGAGGATGACGAGGATAGCGGCTCACCCTTCGGCAAGGCCATCCTGATCATCTTCGTGGCGTTCCTGCTCGGCATCGGCGGCGCGTACGGCTATTTCCGCGTCTCCACGCCCGTCCCGACGCCCCAGGCCGGCGCCGCCACGCCCGCATCCTCCCCGACGACGTCGCCCACCCCGAAGACCACACCAACCGCCGCGCCCACCAGCGCCGCGACCCCCACGACACTCACGCCGGCCAGCGGCTCATTTCTTGTCATGCTTCCCGCGCGAGCGAGCTGATCCTCCTCGCGCGCCTACCGCGCGGAGGAACCCATGTCATCCCCTCTCGAAGACCGCCTGCGCACCGACAGCCAGGCCGCCCAGCGCGACCGCGACCAGGTGCGCCTGGATGCCCTGCGCCTGGCGCTCAACGCCTTCCACCAGGAAGAGGTCGCCCGCACCGACCGCAAGCACGCCCAGCACGGCCAGCCACTCACCGAGACCGACCGCGTCGCCATTCTCGAAAAGCAGGTGCGTCAGCGCGAAGAAGCCGCGCAGATCTATCGCGGCGCCAACCGCCCCGAGCTGGCCGAGAAAGAGGCGCGCGAGGCCGCGCTGCTCACCGCCTACCTGCCCGCCAGGCTCACGGACGACGAGCTGCGCGCCATCGTCGCCGCCATCGTCGCCCGCGAAGGCAAAGACTTCCGCAAGGTCATGCCCGCCGCCTCCAAAGAGACCAAGGGCCGCGCCGACGGCCGCCGCGTCCAGGAAATCGTCCGCGAGCTGACGAGCTAGCGCGGATTATTCATAGAAACAGCGATAGGCAGCCATGACCCCCCCAGGATGAACGAGTGGCCCGCGACAGGAGCCTGGCCGATGCGATCGGCGCGCATCCATCTTTACGGCTTCTTGGGTGTGCGTGAATAATCCAGGCTAGCGCGTCTCGGCACGTCACATATCCGCATCCCTGGCCGTGCTCGCCCAATCAGCGCGCTCTCCCCAACCGACGCAGGTCGGTTTCGTGGCCGCGGGCCCTCAGGCGCGGTTTCAACCGCCCGCCGGCCATACTCTCGCTGATGGAGGGGCGCATGGCGATGCGCCCGTTCGGGCCGGGGGTGAGGACTTTCGCCTGCCTGCTCGATCTTTCCGCGTGTTCTAAGGGGCACGTCACACGCTCTGCCCGATGCCATGATGCGAATGGCCTGGATTCGTCGCGCACCGTTAGAACAACACTGGTGGCACCAAAAACGGCGTCAGCACTGTCACGCACAGCAGCGCCGCATAGGCGTAGCGCGGCAGTGGCGCGATCCGGCACGCCACCACCACCCCCAGCGCCACAATCGGCGCGATCAGCCGCGCCGACGACCACGGCCCCTCCCACTCCGCCTTCGCCGTCAGCATCGCGAACAGCGCGTAGACCAGCACCACCAGCGGCACGGGATCGGCCAGCAGCGCCCGCGTACCCTGCCGCCGCAGCCAGAGCAGCGCCACCACCGCCGTGCAGACCAGCGGCACCGCCACGAACGCCACCGTCACGCCAAACTCCGGCCCGCCGCGATACTCCCACAGCCCCAGGAACGGCAGGCGCAGCCCGCGCGTCGTCGTCACACTGCCCGTCAGCCCCCACTGGCCGAACAGCGCGCGCAATATCGCCTGCCACGCCAGGAACGGCGCCAGCGCCGGGACCGCGAAAGCCAGCGCGCGCCGCCACTCGCGCCGCACGACCCATGGCAGCGCCAGCAGCGGCAGCGCGATCACCAATTGCTCCCGTGTCAGCAGCGCCGCACCCACCGCCAGCCCACACCAGAGCGGGCGATTCTTCCGTAGCAGATAGACCGCCAGCACCGCCCACAGCACACCGTACGGATCGGCCAGATCGTGCAGCAGCGCCAGCAGCTCGCCGCAGAACAGCCCGGCCGCCACGCCCAGCCAGCGCGACGCCCCCGCCTCCACGCACATCCGCCCCACCAACAGCGCCGTCAGCACGATCGACACGAAATCAATCGCGAACAGCGCGACGTGGATCACCCCTGGATCGCCCAGCGCGACCAGCCGTGCCGTCATCGGATAGAGGATGCGCTCCTCCCGCAGCGGCGAAGCGTCCAGCGCGCAGCCATACTCCGCCCGCGCGCACGCCCCGATCACCGCTGGATCGCGCGCCATGTAGTAATAGAACTGCCCATCGTAGCCAATCGGCGCGATGGCCTCAGCTTGCAGCCCCGCATGGACGGCGAAGAAGCGCCCCAGGTCGTTGTAGGCCAGCCACACCGGCACCGCCCGCGGCCGCGGATCGTCGCCCCACACCCGCTGATCCAGCCCCCAGCGCACGTAATACGCCCACGCCATCACCACCAGCGCCACCGCGACCACCAGTGCCGGCGCCAGCGCACGCGGCGCCCCACCGCCCCACCCCACGCGAGCGCGCAGCGCATCAGCCCGGCGCGTCAACCACGCCGCCATACCGTTCGCGGCCCACGCTGGGCGTGGAATCGTCGCCACGTCTCCCTCCTCCTTGCCGCTAGTGATCTCCCCGCCGGAGGCGTCCGAACCCGCCACGTCCTCCCCGCGCGCGACCGCCTCCCCACCAGAGACGCCACCCGGCATGTCCCGTTCCAGCAGGCCCGCCGCGCACACCTCATTGCTTGCGCTAAAAGATATTATATTCTATAATGCGGCCGTGACAGCATGCGGCTATGGCAAGATGACTGACAGTCAGTCACACCACCCTGTCCGCAACCGCAATCGCTCCACATGGAGGCCCATCCTATGAGCGCTCTACCGCCTGTGAACCGGCCCCTCTTCAGGCAATCCTACCGATTCTTCCCGCACATGACAGTGCCGCATCCTCGTGCCACCCCTGCCACCCTTGCCGTTTTTGCCACCTACTGTGCCACCTTTATTGCCACCCTTGCCACTTTTTGCCGCTCCAACCGGCCCTCATCCCCCATGAATCCCGGAATCGCCCTCGTACAACATCAAAAAGCGGCAAAAACGGCAATGTTCACCATCCCAGTCAACATTGCCGTAACCACCGCGGCCAATCTCCACTCCGCTCCTCCTCCGTGTACCTCCCCTTCCTCCCTTTCCTCTGTGGTGATTCTCCCTCTCTCCTCCTCTGTGTCCTCTGTGGTAGCTCTCGTCTTCGTCCGGCACGGTCGCTTGACATGCGATCCGCCGGATGCCTATAGTACGGGCGCAATTTGGGATAGACTACCCAATCTATCGCGCGTGCCGCCGCACGAACGCCCACCCGCGCCCGTCATGACGACCGCGGCCGACCGCCCCGACAGCAGCATTGAGGAACCGCCATGGCTATTCGCACCATCCTGACACTGGATAAGCCCGTCCTGCGCACCAAGGCCAAGAAGGTCTCGCGCTTCGACGCCTACCTACAACGGCTCGTAGATGATATGTGGGAGACGATGCGCGCCGCCCCCGGCGTCGGTCTCGCCGCCCCACAGGTCGGTGAATCCATCCGTGTGCTCGTCGCCGAATACGAAGACCAGGCGGTTGCCCTCGTCAATCCCGAGATCATCAAGCGCAGCGACGACGAGGTGCTCGGCACCGAAGGTTGCCTGAGCATCCCCGGCTTCGTCGGCGACGACGTGCCGCGCGCCCGCGCCGTCACCGTCAAAGCGCGCGACCCCAGGGGCAAAGAGATTCGCGTCAAAGCCGAGGACTGGTTCGCCCGCGTCCTGCAGCACGAGATTGACCACCTCGACGGCGTCCTCTTCATTGACCGCATCCCCAAGGAGAACGTGCGCCGCGTCGAAGAGGACGAGTTGATCGAAGAAGGCGAAGTCGAAAAAGTCACCACCGGCAAGAACGGCAAGCAGGAAAAGCAGCCCGAGCGCAACGAGCGCCCCGCTGCTTCTGTCTCCCCTTCCCTCCCAGGGAAGGGGCCGGGGGGGAGATCTTCCTCCTCTCGCCCCTCCTCTCGCCCCTCCTCTCCTCTGACCTCCGCGACCTCCGCGATCTCCACGACCTCCGCGACCTCCGCGGTTCATTCTTCCTCGACAGAATCGGCAACCGCTGCCACGCGAGGAGGTGGCCGATGAGCGCCGCGCGTGCCGCCAGAGGCAAGTACCACATCTGGACCGTCGGCTGCCAGATGAACCAGGCCGACTCCCAGCGTGTCGCCGGCATCCTGGATGGCCTCGGCTGGGAAGAGACCGACGCGATGGACGCCGCCAACCTCGTCGTCCTCAACACCTGCAGCGTGCGCGAGCAGCCGGAGCGCCGCGCCCACGGCCAGCTCTCGCTGCTCGGCCATGCCAAGCGCCGCCGTGAAGACCTGCTCGTCGCCATGATGGGCTGCATGATCGGCAACTCGCGCCAGCTCGACGAGCTCAAGCGCAAATACCCCGTCGTAGACCTTTTCTTCAAGGTCGAGCAGGCCGACATCCTGCCGCGTTTCCTGGAGGAGCGCTGGACGCCCATCGCCGGTGAGGGCTGCGTAGACTTCGCCGACCTCGGCGCCCCCCGCACCATCGGCATCTCAGAGCGTCTCCCCGTCCTGCCCATGCCGCTGCCGCCGATCTCCCCCGCCTTCGCCCCCGAAGACATTCCCACCACCCGCTTCGACGCCGACCCCGCCTCTGCCTCCCCTCTCTCCGCAGGGAGAGGGGCCGGAGGTGAGGAACCCCGTACGTCAGGCCCGATGGCGGTCAACTTCCGCCCCGGCGCGCGCGAGCTGCACTACCCCACCGCGCGGCGTCCCGGCGTCACCGTCCGCCAGCCCACCGCCTGGCTGCCCGTCATCCTCGGCTGCAACAAGGTCTGCTCCTACTGCATCGTCCCCTCGCGCCGCGGGCGCGAGCGCAGCCGCCCGGTGGACGAGCTACTCACGGAGGCCCGCACGCTGGTGGCTGCCGGCGCCAAAGAACTGACCTTGCTCGGCCAGACCGTCGAAGCCTACGGCCTGGATCTGCCCGATCCCGGCGACCAGGATAGCCAGAACGGCCAGCCGGGGTGCAAAGCCGATCTTGCCGACCTGATGGCGCTGCTCAGCGCGATTGACGGCCTGGCGCGCATCCGCTTCATGACCTCGTACCCGCGTCACATGACGGACAAGATGATCCGCCAGATGGCCGCGCTCCCCAAGGTCTGCGAACACGTCAACATCCCCGTCCAGCACGGCGACGACGGCATGCTCCAGCGCATGCGTCGCGGCTACACCCTCGCCGAATACCGCGCGCTGATCGAGCGGCTGCGCGCCTGGTGGCCCGGCGTCTCGCTCTCCACCGACGTCATCGTCGGCTTCTGTGGCGAGACCGAGGAGGAATTTCAGCACACGCTCGACCTGCTCGAAGAGATCCGCTTCGACGTCGTCCACGTCGCCGCCTACTCGCCGCGCCCCGGCACGCTCGCCTACAAGTGGCAGGACGACGTGCCGCTGGACGTGAAGAAAGAGCGGCTGCACCGTGTCGAGCAGGCGCAGGAGCGCATCGCCCGCGCGATCAACGAGACCTACCTCGGCCGCGATGAGGAGGTGCTGATCGAGGCGCGTCAGGTCACGAACGGCGAGCATCAGTGGCGCGGGCGCAACCGCACCAACAAGCTCGTCTTCTGCCCCGCTGAGCGGCCCACGTCCAGCGACGACGGCGCGCGCGTAGGGCCGGGCGATCTCGCGCTGGTACGAATCGAGAAAACGACACCCTGGTCGTTGCAGGGCCGTCTCATCACACGATACGATATGCGACCAGCACTGTCGGCCGCGTTGACCGGAATCCCAGAGTAAAGTCAGAGTAAGGATTGAACCGAGCATGACCCAGGTGATGTACCAGCCGGAGGAGCGAGCGCGGCTGCGCCGCGAGCTCTCCGAGCGCGCAATCGAGCTGGCGCTGCAAAGCAAGTGGGAAGAAGCCGTCGAGGTCAACCAACGCCTGATCGAGATCACCCCGCGCGATCTCAGCACGCTCAATCGGCTCGGCAAGGCCAACAGCGAGCTTGGCCGCATCGCCGAAGCCAGGCAGGCGTACACCAGCGTACTCGAAATTGACCCCGGCAACAACATCGCGCGCAAAAACCTCGACCGGCTCGCCCAGCTCGGCGATGAGAGCGGCGCCGGCCGCCCCTCGCAAGAGCGTATTGACCCGCGCCTCTTCATCGAGGAGACCGGCAAGACCGGCTTCACCTCGCTGGTGGACCTGGCGAAGCGCGACGTGCTGGCACGCCTGAGCGCCGGCGATCAGGTCTATCTCGAGCGTGAGGGCAGCATCCTCTACGTCAAGAGCGGCAGCGGCGACCGCATCGGCCGCATCGAGCCGCGCCTGGCGAACCGCCTGATCAAGTTCATGGAGGGCGGCAATCAGTACGCCGCCGGTCTCACCGACCTCAGCAGCCGTGAGGTGCGGCTGATCGTCCGTGAGACCTTCCAGCATCCCAAGATGTTCGGCAAGGTCAGCTTCCCCACGCAGGGCGGCGAGGTCAGCCGCGGCTACATCCGCGACACCATGCTGCGCTACGAGAACGAGGAAGAAGACGATCTCTCCGAAGAGGGCGAGTACATCGAGGCCGACGACGACGATGGTGACGAGGAGGCCGCCGAGCCTGAGTTCGAGGAGACCGGCTTCCGCGAGGCCGAAGAATAGCATCCACACCAAAGAAGCAAAGAAGGGATAGACCAATGAACAAGACCAAGCGCGTCGCCTGGCACAAGCGCCTCAAGCGGGCCCGCAAGCTCAAGGAGCGCGACCTCGCCGCGCGTGCCGCCCAGACGCCACCGCGCCCCGCCGCCCGCACTGCCCGCACTGCCCGCGGCTAACCTCCTTCCCTGCCAGGGAAGAGGGACATGTGAGGCTCCCATGCTCGATCTCGACGCCCCCATCCTTCCCGGCCGGGGCGCTGCCGGCATTCACCTTGGCGACCGGCTGGAGGATGTGCTGCGCGCCAGCGCCGGCCTCTTCACCGAGGCGCGCGTCGGCAACGCCTGCCTCTGCGATCCCTGGTCCACCAGCGTCTTCCGCTCCGCCAGCGTAGACCTCTCGCACCGCGACGGGCGCGTCAGCCAGATCACCGTCCACAACGGCTATCGCGGCCGGCTGCGTGGCGCCGTCGGCCTTGGCTCCACGCCCGCCGAGATCGCCCGCGCCATCGGCCCGTGGGAGGAGGTGGACGCCGACGTGTACGGCATCGCCTGCCTGCCTGGCTTCGCCTTCGGCGTCGCGGGCTGGTTCGTCACCGCCGCGCATCCCGGCCTGCGCACCGCACCCATCCGCGAGATCGCCGTCTTCGCCCCGGATGAACTGGGTGAGCCAGGTGGATCGAGCGAATCAGGCGAATCAGGCGCGCGGGATGGCGCCCCGTGAGCGCGAGCGGGCCAGTCACCGTGCGCGAGCTGCTGGCGGTGCTACGCCGCTGGCAGGTGCGCGTTCTCGCGGGCGAAACCGGCCTCAATCACCCCGTCACCTGGGCCAACACGATGCGCGCGCGCCTGCCCGCCTTCGAGGGCTTCACTGGCGGCGAGCTGGCGCTGCTCGCGCTGCCGGTGCTGCGCGCCCTGCGCTCCCAGGTGGACTCGCTCACCCTGCCCGGCGTCGTGCGGCAGCTCGGCGCGATTGGTGTCGCCGCCATCCTCGTCGGCGGCGTCCCCGAAGATGCCGCCGACCCCGCGCTCTCCTCAGCCGACGCGGCCGCCCTCAGGGAAGCGAGCGCCCGCGCGGACGAGCTCAGCGTGCCGCTGCTGGCCGTTCCCGTCACCACGCTCACCGAGGTCGAGCACGACATCGTCAGCCACCTGATCGCCCGCCGTGAGCGCCATCCCCGCGCCGCCGAGCCATCCCCCGCCGATGCCGCGCGCCTGCGCGCCAGCCTGCGCACCGAAGCCTTTGATGCCCTGCTCACCGGCACCTACGCCGGCGAGAGCGCCATGCGCGCCCGCGCCGCCCAGCTTGGCTACGACCTTGCGCGCCCGCACGCCGTCCTCTGGGTGAACCTCGCCCCGCACGATCCCGCCGCCTCCGGCGTGTTCGGCCTGCCCGCCGCCAACCCCGCCGCCGCCCGCCTCGCCGACGAGCTGACCAACAGCCTCGGCGCCTGGGCGCGCGCCCGTGGCGCGCATGTCACCGCGCTCCTCGCCCTCGACCGCCCTACTCCCGGCGTCAGTGGCGACCTACACGACCGCGCGCGGGCGCTGCTCACCCGCGTCCTTGGCGACGGCTCCTCGCCCGCCGATGCTGCCTGGATCGCCGGGCTGGGCGAGCCAGCCACCTCGCCCGCGCAGGTGCATCGCTCGTCCACCGAGGCGCGCGACGCCGCCCGGCTCGGCTACGCGCTGCTCGGCCCGCGCCGCGTCGTCCGCCCCGCCGACCTTGGCATCTATCGCCTGTTGCTGATTCTGCGCGACGCCGGTGAGCTGGCCCCCTTCGTCCAGCGCACCCTCGATCCGCTGCTGGCCGACACGCGCAACGGCGACGCGCTGATTGACACGCTCGACGCCTTCTTCGCCTGCAACGGCAACCTCTCCGAAGCCGCGCGCCGCCTGCACCTGCACCGCAATTCGCTGATCTACCGCCTCAACCGCGCCCGCGAGCTGCTCGGCCGCGACCTGGACGACGCCGAGCTGCGCCTGGCACTCCAGCTCGCCATCAAGGGCCGCCGCGTGCTGGAGATGTGATGACCAATCGGAGCCGCTATGCCTGACGATCTCGCTACAACCACTGGCCTCGACGCCGCCGCGCTCGCCCATATCCGCGAGGCGCTCGCCGCCCGCCCGCGCGGCCTGTTCAGCGATGTGGACGGCACGCTCAGCCCCATCGCGCCCACACCGGAGTCCGCCGCCCTGCTGCCCGGCGTCGCGGATCTGCTCGACCGCGCACAGCAATGCTTCGACGTGGTGGCCGCCGTCTCCGGCCGCTCCGCCCATGATGCCCGGCGCATGGTTGGCCTCGACACCATCACCTACATCGGCAACCACGGCTTCGAGTGGCTGGAGCCTCGCGCTCACGTCGCCACCCCTATAAGTGAAGCCGCCGAGGCTCATATTCTCCCCGAAGCTCTCCCCTACCAGCCCGCCGTCGAAGCCGTCCTCACGCGCCTCGGCGCGGAGCTTGCGCCGCGCTTCCCCGGCCTGCGCATCGAGCCGAAGGGTGTCACCGCCAGCGTCCACGTCCGCAACACGCCCGATCCCGCCGCCGCCGAGGATGCGGCCTACCGCCTGGCGTCTGAGCTGGCCGCGCCGCACGGTCTGCGCGTCACACGCGGCAAGCTGGTCGTCGAGCTGCGCCCGCCCGTCGCCGTGGATAAGGGTGCCGCCGTCGCGCGCGTCATCCGCGAGCGTGGCCTGCGCGCCGCCCTCTACCTGGGCGACGACCGCACCGACGTGGACGCCTTCCGCGCACTGCGCCGCCTCACCAACGAGGGCGCCTGTCGTGGCGTCGCCGTCGCCATACTCCACAATGAAGCGCCAGCCGATCTCGCCGCTGAAGCCGATGTCACGCTCGATTCCATCCAGCGCGTTCCCGCGTTGCTGCGCTGGCTGCTCACAGCCATCTGAGCCGGGCGTCTCACCGTCTGCCACATTTTGTTCCGGGCTTGTACAAGCCCACATGATCGGGTACACTACGCAGCAATACGGATAGCCGCTATGCCCGCTGCATCCTTCGTCCTACAGTGGGGCGTGGCCACCCGTAGCGAAACGTCGGCGTTGGGGTCGGTTGGTAGTCTGGAGAGAGGGGTGCGCATGAAAGCGATCAACGAGTTCAAGACGTTCATCCTGCGCGGCAACGTCGTGGATCTGGCAATCGCGGTCGTCATTGGCGCGGCGTTCGGCGCGGTCGTCACGTCCCTGGTCAACGATGTGATCATGCCGCTGGTCGGGGCCTTCGGGGGCAAGCCGAGCTTCGACCAGTATTACTGGGTGATCAACAACAGCCAGATCAAAGTCGGCACGTTCCTCACCGCCCTCGTCGCGTTCGTGATCCTCGCGGCCGTGGTCTTCTTCTTCATCGTGCGCCCGATCAACATGCTTATGGCGCGGCGCAAGACGGAGCTGCCCGTTGACCCCACCACGCGCGACTGCCCCTTCTGCCTGAGCAGCATCCCGATCAAGGCCACGCGCTGCGCCTTCTGCACGTCGGAAGTGCCGGTGATGGCCGAGGCGAAGGTGAGGGCGTAGCGCTTCCCCGGCGTCGCGCTCGCGCGCTCCCCGAAGTACCCCCGCGTTGGCCCCGCCGGCCTCATGGCCTAGAATAGAGCGGGAGCCGCCCAGCTGCGGCGACAAGCGGTGACAGGCTGAGGGGAGCGCGACGTGCATTCGCGGGTGCAAGGCATGGCGGCGCTGCTGCTGGCGCTCGCCGCAATCCTCTCCGCCTGCGCCGGCGCCGCTCCATCCACCGCATCGCGGCCCACTCCCGTGCCGCTGCCCATCCTCACGCGCCCGCCCATACTCGCCGCCTATCACATCTTCGTCAGCGATGCCGCCACCGGCGATCTCGCCGAGCTGGGCATCCAGACGCTGCACCTCTCGCGCAGCATCCACGGCCTCGGCCTCTCCGCCGACCGCCATACCCTCTACGTCACCGACATCGCCGGCGGCCGTCTGCTCGCCTACGCGCTCGCGCCCGACGGCTCCCTCTCCCATCCCCGCGCCGTGACGGCCGGCAGCCAGCCCGTCCACGCCGCCAACACGCCCGATGGCAAGCGCCTCTTCGTCACCGACTTCGGCGGCGCGACCGTGACCCTGCTCGACACGACCACCTGGACGCGCGCGAAGGCGATCACCACACCCGCCGGCCCGCATGGCATCGCGCTCTCCCCCGATGGTCGTACCGCGTATGTCGCCTGCTCTGGCGGCGCCGCGCTGGCCGTGCTGGACACCGCCACCGCCACCCTCACCGCGACGATCCCCCTGCCTGCGCCCGCCGCGCCCACCGGCGTCGTCCTCTCCGCTGATGGGCGTTACGCCTACGTCAGCGACACGTTGGCTGGACGCCTGCTCACGGTGAATCTCGCGTCGCGCCGCGTGGTCCGCTCCACTCCCGTCGGCCAGCGGCCCGCGCTGCTGGCACGCGCCCCAGACGGTCGCACCCTCTACGTCGCCGATGGCGCCTCGGCCGCTGTCACCGTGCTCGATCTCACCCGCGATCCCGCCGCGCCCACCGTGCGCGCCACCATCCATGTCGGCGGCTATCCGCACGGCATTGCCGTCACCCCGGACGGCCGCTTCGTGATCGTCGCCAACACCATCGGCAAGAACCTCTCTGTGATGGACGCCACCACCCTTACGGTCGTCGCCACCATCCCCGCCGAGCGGTATCCGAACGACGTGCTGGTCGCACCATAACCCAAATCATGCCAGCACTCTAAAGTCCAAGCAAAAGGCGGAGACGCTGTTCGACCGCGGCAAGTGTCGGCCCCGAAATCGCTCCCCAGCGCCGCATGAGTCGATCCTTCGACACAGACCGCACATCCTCGCACTTGATGTAGCTTGTGACACTCAAACCACCTTCAGGCGGCATCACTTGCACATGCGAAGCCAGGCCCTTTGCTCTCGACGTCAATGGAAGGATGATCACCAGTCCTGCCAACCCCTGATTGAAGGGATCAGCAGACACGATCAGCGTCGGGCGTCTGCCCCCTTGTTCATGCCCGCGAATTGGATCCAGGTCCGCAAGCCATATCTCGCCGCGAGCGGGATCAGCCACGATCAGTCATCCTCCAAGCCATCGAGCAAGGTTACATCCCACGCCGCGCGTTCCTCCAATTCCTCTTGCCATGCCTTCGGATCGGCGCGCAGGGCGGCATAGCCAGCATTTAGCTCATCGAAGAACCGCTGGCGCTGGTAGTCCTCCACTGCCTTGTCCAGAATGGCCTGCATCGTCTCACCCGACTGGGCCGCTAATTCGCGGAGCGCCTCATGCGTGCGCGCGCTGACACGTACAAGTGTACTTGGCATAGAGTACTCCTCACGGATGCGAATATGATGTTCCATTTGCCGAGACGAAGTATACCGTACTGTATACAGAGAAGTCAACGACCGCGGTGAACGGCAGCCGAGCCTACACGATGCAAAGCGGCGCGGCCCTCAACACGGGAACCGCGCCGCTGAGTTATGATGCGGGTTGTGCTTTGGCCGCTTGGGCTAGGCGCTGGCCGCGCCCGCCTCGGCCGGCACCTGCGCCGGCTGGAAGACCTGGCCGTCAATGGAGATGGTGACCTTCTCGCTGACCAGCACGCCGCCCGCCTCCAGCGCGACGTTCCAGTTCAGGCCCCAGTCCTTGCGGTTGATGCTGGTCGTGAGCGAGAAGCCGACGCGGCGGTTGCCCCACGGATCGTTGGTCTCGCCGTCACGTGTGGCGGCCAGCACGACTGGCCGCGAGACGCCGCGGATCGTCAGGTCGCCGCTGATGCTGAAGTCATCCTGGCTGAGCTGCTCGACCTTGGTGCTCTTGAAGGTGATGGTGGGGTAGTGCTCCACATCGAGGAAGTCCGCCGAGCGCACGTGTCCGTCGCGCTGCTCGCTGCCGCTATCCAGGCTCGCCGTGTCAATCGTCACCTCGATCCGCGAGTTCGCGGGGGTCTGCTCGTCCAGGTCCAGCGTGCCGCTGAACTGCTTGAACTGGCCGCGAACGGTCGAGATCATCATGTGCTTCGCCGTGAAGGCGACCTGCGTGTGGGTGGTGTCGAGCTGCCAGGCCATCGTCGTTCCTCTCCTCGTCTTTGTCGTTCATCTGGCACATCATATGTGACCGCTTGATGCGACCGCTGATGGTCACTTTGATGAAGTAACTTCATATCATGAAGCATGCGAAAAAGTATAGCCCTAAACTTTCGCGTTGTCAAGAGAGGAGCGCGTTAGATTTTCGTTAGCGGCGAGCGGGAAGCCGGGAGCAGGTGGTGGGCGCTCGCGGCTTCCTCGTTCGTATCCGCGTACCGTTATGCCGCGCCAGCGACCGCCGCCAGGATGGCGCGCGCGTGGGCCAGCTCGTCCACGTTCACTGTGTGGCCCATGCCGGGGTAGAGGCGCATCGCCACGTCCGCGCCCATCCGGCGCAGCACCTCCGCGCTCTCCTCGACACGCGCCCTGGGAACGTGCGGGTCTACGTCGCTGCAGCCCAGGAAAGCCGGTGTGTCGGCGAGGGAGCCGGGATAGCCGCGCGGTGTGCCGTCCGGGCCAATCAGGCCGCCGCTGAATCCCACTATGCCGCCATAGCGCCGGGCGTGGCGCGCCGCGTATTCCAGCAAGAGGCAGGCGCCCTGCGAGAAGCCCATCAGCACGGTCCGCTCCGGTGCGATGCCCGCCGCCGCTACCTCACGCAGCAGCGCGCTGATTGTCGCCAGCGCCGAGCTCAGCCAGGGCTCGTTGCGCTCAATCGGCGCGAGGAAGGTGGAGGGATACCAGGAATGCCCGGCCGCCTCTGGCGCGAGGTAGGCGAAGTCGGTGCGCCCCAGCTCCGCTGCCAGCGTCAGAATGTCGTCCGCTGAGGCGCCGCGCCCGTGCAGCAGGATCACGGCCTGGCGCGCGCTCCCCAGCGCCGCGCCCGCCGAGAGCACCGGCTGCCCCGCGTGCGGCCCCTGATCGGCAGGATTCGATTCGGTCGGCCCGCTCATATGTGTACCCTCCGGCGCCTGTATCGCGCGTATCATGCGCACGCCGCGCTCACGACCACTGTGTCTTGGGCTTTTGCTCGCGCTCGCCGTCCACTTCGAGGGCATCCACGCGCTCGTTGAAGAAGCAGACCAGCCCGGCGATCGGCTCGACCAGCGCCAGCGGCTCGGTGTAGGTCCAGGCGATGTCGGCGTACTCTTTGCCGTCCACACGCGCGGACCAATATGACGCGGCGCCCTTGTACGCGCATTCGCTGGTCGTCGCGGTTGGCTCCAGCAGCTCCATGCGCACGTCTTCGCGGGGGATGTAGTAGCGCACGGGCAGCCCGGTCTCGAAGAGCACCAGCGGGCGCCGCGTCTCGGCGACGGTCACGCCGTTGAGCTCGATGCGCACGTGGCGCGTGCTGTGGCGGGTATCCACCAGCTTGTAGGGGTCGCGGGCGTGGGCGAAGGCGCGCTCGTCCTCCTCGTACCAGGCGTCCATGTGCGTCCAGTAGAAGGCCACGTAGCCTTTCATGTCGGGCGCACCAGCTGGGGGATCGTCGTAGCTCCAGGCGGCATTCTCCTCGGTCTTGCCGCCCGCGCGCACGGTGTACCAGGTGGCCGTGCCTTTG
>JAICVS010000049.1 GCA_025935195.1 Ktedonobacterales bacterium | reverse complement strand
GCGCGGACTTGATACTTTTCCCCCTCTACGAGAGCTCCGGAATCTCCTCCCATCATCACCTTGGCAAAGCCGTACCTCCCGCTATCCCTTCGGCACGGCCTGGGCGGGCCGGCGCTCGCGCAGCACGATGCCGGTGAAGGGCACGCGGAAGACGGTGAAGACATCCAGGCTGATCAGCAGGCCAGCAAGCAGGCAGAGCGCGCCGAGGAGCTCGCCGAGCGCAGCGCCGCCGCTATAGCCGAGCCGCTGGAGGCCTGTTGTGATACTCGGCACCACCGAGCCGAGCGCCAGCAGCGCCATCGAGACGACGCGATAGCCCGGCGCGTGGCGGCGCCAGAACAGCCAGGCGCTCCAGACGGCGCCGCCGAAGAGGAAGAGGGCGCCGGGGATGTTCATCAGAATCGCCACTACCGTCAGATCGCCGGGCAAGACGTGGAAGCTTGAGACGTTGGTCACCTGTGCGAACGGCGCGGCGGCCAGCTGCGCGGCGACAGTGGCGGGGACGGCGAAGGTGAGGATGCGGACGGCGGCGTAGAGCGAGAGCGCGACGGCGATCCCCGCCGCGACGTGGGCGATGCGGCGCGGCGCCAGCAGGTAGAGCGTGCCCAGGCCCAGGTAGGCGGCGGTGAGGATGCCGCCGAAGAAGTACCAGGCTTTGTATTCGGCGACGCTCCAGCCGTCGCTGCCCAGGAAGGCGGCGAACGCCGCGATGCCGTAGAACAGCAGGCCGAGCGACCACATCAGCTTGTATGGGCGCGGCCGGTGCAGGTGCTGGTCGAAGATGAAGATGGCCGCCACGAGCGCGGCGAGCGCGGCCAGTAGCTCGAAGACTCCCGTCGCCGTCATGGCGCACGCTCCTTCCCATCGCTTTCCCGCCTGTCGCCGGCTTCCCGCGGCGCCGGCTGGGGTGAGAAGTAGCCGGCCAGCGCGTACACGAGACCGGGAACGGTGTATTCGTCCGCGACTACCGCCGGCTCCAGCCCGTGCTCGCGCAGTGTTCCCGCCGTGATCGGCCCGATGCAGGCCAGCGCGATGCCGGCGAGCGCATCATGGGGCAGTGGCCCGCCGGTCGGGAGGCTTTTTAGCAGCCCGCGCACCGTGGACGAACTGGTGAAGGTGATCGCGTCGGGCCGGTCGGCCTCCAGCAGCGCCCGCAGCGTACGCGCCTCCACCGGCCGCTCGACCGTGTGGTACGCCGCCACCTCCTCAATTGCGGCGCCGCGCGCGCGCAGCCCCTCGGCGAGCGAGCGGCGGGCGATGTCCGCGCGCAAGAGTAGAATGCGCGTGCCGGCGACGGCGCCCAGGCCTTCAAGAATCCCCTCGGCCACATATTCGTCCGGGATCAGGTCGGGTGTGGCGCCCTGCGCTTGCAGCGTGCGGGCCGTGGCTGGGCCGATCACGGCGATACGCGCCCGCCCGCGGGCTGCCCAATCCAGCCCCAGCGCGGCGAGGCGCTCGGAGACGGCGGCCACGCCGTTGACGCTGGTGAGCACGATCCAGTCGAAGGCGGCCATGCGGCGCAGCGCCTCGTCCAGCGCGGCGGTGTCGTCCAGCGGGGCGATGGCGATGGAGGAGAGCAGCGTCACACGCGCGCCGGCACGCTCCAGCAGCGCGGCCAGCTCCGGCGCCTGCTCCGGCGGCCGGGTGATGGCGATGTGCCGCCCGGCTAGCGGTCGCTCTGTCACGCTCTCAGACACACCCATAGCATCAGCCCTCTTCTCTCCCTCAAACCCTCCGTGTTACCGCTTTCCGCCTCCGTGTCCTTTGTGGGAGTTCTCGTCATTCCCGCTTCAGGATGTCGCGCAGTATCTCGGCCGCGCCGCCGCGCAGCAGCGCGCGCGCCGCGTTGCGGCCGAGCGCCGCCGCCCGCGCGACCGGGCCTTCGCGCTCGACACGCACCAGTTGTATGCCGTCCAGGCTCGCCACCACGGCGACCAGTCGCACGGTCTGGCCGTCGGGCGAGAGGGTGGCGTGCGCGCCCAGCGGCACCTGGCAGCCGCCGCCAAGCTCGGCCAGCACGGCGCGCTCGGCCGTCACCGCCCGGCGCGTGCGCGGGTCGTCAATGGCGCGCAGCAGCCGGCGCAGGCGTGTGTCGCCGGCGCGGACCTCGACGGCAAGCGCGCCTTGGCCGACGGCCGGGACCATCATGTCCACCGGCAGGTATTCGGTGATGTACTCCGCCAGGCCCAGGCGTTTCATGCCGGCCGCCGCCAGGATGGTGGCGTCCGGGCCGTCGGGCGCGAGCGATTTGCGCAGCCGTGTATCCACGTTGCCGCGGATGTCGGTGACGCGCAGGTCCGGCCGCAGGTGTAGCACTTGCGCTTTGCGGCGCAGGCTGCTCGTGGCGACGACGGCGCCCGCCGGCAGCTCCATCAGCCCGAGGCCATGGCGCGAGACCAGCGCGTCGCGTGGGTCTTCGCGCTCCGGCACGGCGGCGATCACCAGGCGCTCATCCAGCCGGCCGGGCAGGTCTTTGAGGCTGTGGACGGCGGCGTCTATGGGCTGGGGATAGGCGGGCTGCGCGGCGGCGGTGATCGCCAGTTCGGCGTCGTGGAGGGCGCGATCGTTCATCGGCTGCACGGCGACATCCAGCTCGCCGGCCAGCAGCGCGCGCTCGAGCTCGGCGACGAACATGGACTTGTCGCCGAGCTGTGTGAGGGGGATATGCAACGCCTGGGTGCGGTCGCCGCGGGTGGTGATCTCTTCGATGGCGGGGGCCAGCTGGGGGTGGCGTGCGCGCAGGCGGTCTAGCACGTAGCGTGTCTGCCAGAGGGCGAGCGCGGAGCCGCGGGTGCCGACGACGATGGCGGGTGTGTCGCTGCGCCCGGCTTCTGGCGATGGGGAGGATGAGACGGGAGAGGGAATTCCGGCGGTCTGGTGTGCGGTTGCGGTCATAAAATGCACGGCTTTCCAGGTACGGTGCGCGCCGGTGTGCTGATAAAGAGGAGGAGGGCCGTGGGCGCGCGTTGACGGCCTCATCCAGGGATTATAGCGCGAGCCGCGCAAGCCGGCGGTTGAAACCGCGCCTCTAGGGCCTACGGCCGCGAAACCCGCCTACGCGGGTTGGGGAGAGAGCGGCGGGATGGTAATGTTGACTGGCGCGGTGAACATTGCCGTTTTTGCCGCTTTTCAGCCTCGTATCGAGGGTGGCCTCCTTTCGGATCGGGGATTCAAGCGGGTTTGCGGGGTTGCCGTTGCCGATTCGCGGCAAGATCGCGGCAAAAACGGCAAGATGTGGCAAGGTTTGTGGCAAAAATGGCAAGGATGTGAGGGGCGCGGCCACGTGCTGGCGATCAGGCGCGCGGCCGCGATGAGGCGATGGCGCTGTGTTTTCTGCCCGTATGCGGTTGTTCAGGTGCTGGCGGCGCGGGGTGGCGCCATGTGATAGAACTAAGATACCACAAGAGGGGCGGGATGGCAAGCGGGATGGGGTGGTGGTGACTGACGGTCAGTCATACCGACGTGTGTTGAGGTGGGGTCATGCGGTGGCTTCCCGGCATGAATGCCGGAGGTAATCCCCGGCGCTGAATCGTCGCGGCACTGACAACACCCCAGGACGAGCCAGTATCACGCCCGCGGCGCGTCGCTCGATTGCGCGTGCGTGTACGTGAGGGAGCGGATGGCTGGGCGAGGATGACTGACCGTCAGTCAGTCGAGGGGCGCGGGCGGGTCAGGGAGCGATGCCGAGCCGCCGCAACGCCGCGCGCATGCGCGCGGCACTGAGGGCGCCGGCCCCAGATCCGCCGGCCCCAGATCCGCCGGCCCCAGACCAGTGATCGCCAGCCCCCACGCCAGCACGGCCAGGATCACCGCGCGCCCGTGGTGGTGGACACGCCCGGTCCATCCGCTCGTCGCCACGGCCAGCAACGCTCCCGCGGCCGGAGCGGCGCCCATCAGGCGGCGGGTACGTAGGGAGACGACGAATGCTGAACGGCATACGGCGTCATGCCACTCCTTCGCATGGCACCCCACGCGCTCATAAGGGCAGGCCGGCCTCCAGACATGCCAGGCTGGCGTCCATGCGCGCGAGGTAGTCCTCCATCGAGCGTACGGCGTCCGTCGCCACCACGGCGATCAGCGCGCCGAGCACCGCGCCCACGAGGGCTTGCACGGCGATCTCGTCCGCGCGTCGGCCCACGCGCTCGGCCACCAGCGCGGCCAACTGCTGAGACACTGTCACGGTCGCGTCGAGCATGCGCATGCGCAGCTCCGGCACCGAGAGGACCAGCACCGCGCGCTCCCACTGCTCCCGCAGCTCCTCGGCGGTCAGCTTGCCGAACACCGTATGCACCGAGCGGCGGATGGCCTGGATCGGGCTGAGCTCGGCCGGCTGCGCCGCGAACGTGGCGAAGAGCAGTGGGTCAAAGGCGTCGTACAGCACGACATCTTCCTTGGTTGGGAAGTAGCGGAAGAAGGTGCTCGGCGAGATCTCCGCCGCGCCGGCGATCTGCTCCACCGTGGTCGCGTCGTATCCCTGCTCACGAAAGAGCCGCAGCGCGTGCCGCTGGATCGCGGCACGCGTCTTGGCCTTCTTGCGCTCGCGTAGTCCGGGCGCCGGTCGTTCAGCCTGTGACGACAAGCGGTTGCTCCTGTTTCGTCGCTTCCGCCGGAGCGGCTTTGCCGGCGGACCGCGCCGGCAAGAAGAGCAGCGTGAGCGCGATGCCCATCGCCGCGATGCCGGCGGCCACGACCAGCGAGACGTCCATCCCGTGGACGAAGGCGGCGCGCACCGCGTCACGTAGCGGCGGCGAGCCGAGCCGCTCCGCCACCGCCAGCCCGCCGAAGAGGCTCTCGCGCACGGCACGCGCCACGGCCGGCGGCAGCCCCGCCAAATCGGCGAGATTCAGCCGCGCCTGATAGGCAGAGCTTAACACACTCCCCAGGATGGCCGCGCCAAACGGCCCGCCGACTTTCTGCAGCGCCTGCATCACCGCCGAGCCGACCCCGCTGCGCTCCGGCGAAAGCTCGGAGAGCGCGGCGGCGGTCGAGGTCGCCAGGGCGATGCCCATGCCGGCGCCGACGAGGGCCATCCACGCCGCGACGAAGCCGATGCTGGACGCGACGTCGGTGGTGGCGCCGAGCAGCAATCCGGCGGCTAGCACCACGAAGCCGAGCGTGACCGTACGCCTGACGCCGAGCAGGCGCGCGATGCGGTCCGACGGTACGGCCCCCACCACCAGCCCGGCGATCAGTGGCAGCAGCCGCATGCCGGAGCCGAGCGCGTCCGCCCCCTGGATGCCCTGGAAGTATTGGGGCATGGTGAACAGCACGCCGATCATGGCGAGCGCCGCCGTGGCCGCGAGGATCACGCCCCAGGTGAAGGCGGCCGAGCGGAACAGCGACAGATCGATCAAGGGCTGGCCGCCCGGCTGTTTGGTAAGCCGGCGCTCCCAGAGGAAGAACGCGATCAACAGCACCATGCCCGCGATCATCGGGATCAGCGCGGCGGCAGCGCCCCAGCCGTTCTGGCCCGCCTCGATCAGCCCGTAGGTTACGCCGACGAGTCCGGCCGTCGAGGCGAGCACGCCGGCCGGGTCCAGGCCAGGGCGCGCTGGCGCGCGCGACTCCGGCACGAGCGCGAAGGCGGCGATCAGGCCCACCAGCGCGACGGGCACATTGATCAGGAACACCCAGCCCCACCAGTAGTGAGACAGCAGCCAGCCGCCCAGGATCGGGCCGATCGGCAGCGCCAGGAAGTTGGCGGCGGCCCAGACGCCGACGGCGCGCGGGCGCTCCGCCTCGCTGAAGAGCACCGTCAGCGCGGAGACGGCCATGACGATCACGCCGGCCCCCGCCAGCCCAAGCGCGAGCCGCGCGGCGATGAACGCGCCGGACGTCGGCGCGTAGGCGCAGGCCGCCGAGCCGGCGCCGAAAAAGACCAGCGCGGTGAGCATTACCTTCTTGCGGCCGAAGCGGTCGCCGAGCAGCCCCACCGGCAGCACCGCCGCTGCCAGCACCAGCAGATAGCCGGAGGAGAACCACTGGAGGTCCGACTCCGTGGCATGCAGCGCGGTCGCCAGCGTGGGCAGCGCGACGCTGAGCACCGTGCCATCCAGGCCGACCGCCAGCACAGCCAACGTGAGCGCGCCGAGCGCCCACCACCTGCGTGTCCCCGTCGTGTTCATGGTAGCTACCACCTTTCGCAAATGACTATTTAATGAAAGTCACTATCATTATAAAGACGCTGTCAAGAGCGGGATCGTGCGCGCACGCGGCGATGGGGCATGTAGGCTCACGGTCGGGTTGTGCGGGGAAATAGGGAAATCCCGCCCACCGTCCGCCACCCGTGGCGTCGCGACGGCCCTGGGTGTTCGCAAAAAGCTGACGCGCACCCTCTGTTACAATGCGGCTTGAAGCGGGCGCCGCGATGTGGTAGAGTGAGGGTGACGCGGGAACATGCGTCACCGGCCCCCATAGCTCAGCGGATAGAGCACCGGCCTCCGGAGCCGGGTGCGGGCGTTCGAGTCGCCCTGGGGGCACCGATCCAGCGGGCTGTCTGTCGCGCGTAGGCGCGGCCGGCGGCCCGTCTGTGTATGCTGGAGTATGCTATGCGGTGAGCGAGCGCGCGAGGTGTGGCATGAGCCATCAACTGACGGGAACGCTGACCGATGAGGAATACGCCGCGCTGGCGGCGGAAGCCGCGCGCAGCGGGACGCCCATCGAAGCGGTGGCGCGCGAGCGGTTGTCGCGGCGCCCGCAAGCAGGGGCGGTTGGGCCGACGCGCGAAGACATTCGGCAACACGTGCGGCGCCAGGGGCTTCTTGAGAGCATCCCCACAGGTGAGCCGGACACGCCGGAAGAGGAAGCCGAGGCCGAGGCCGAGGCCGAGCGCCTGGCCCAACTCTTCAGCGGGGGAAGTCAGGCGCTGAGATGGTGATCGAAGATCGCGGGCCATAGTGAGTTAATGAGCTATTTCCTCGATACCTCGGCGTCTGTGAAGCTGGGCGCCGGCCACCATCCAGCGGTCCGTTTTTTCATGCCCTCATCTCGCCGACAGCCAACGCTGGATACAGCCGATTGAGCGGATGGTGTACACTGCTCGCGCACGACTGCTGAGGGCTTCGGCGCGCTCTATCCGCACGGGTGGGCGGAGAGGGAGGTGTGGCGGCATGGCGGAGGCGACACGTCTATTTTTGAGCCACAGCACGCAGGACAACGCCTGGTGCCGCGTGCTGCTGGCGGCGCTCAAGCATGCCGGCTACGACGTCTGGTACGACGAGCAAGGGCTGACCGGCGGCGCGGAATGGGTGGAGACGCTGCAGCGTGAGGTGCAGGCGCGCGATGTGTTCGTGACGGTGCTTTCGCCCGATGCCGCGGCCTCGCCGTGGGTGCAAGAGGAGATTCGGCTGGCGATTGCCACGCGGCGCACCATCCTGCCGGTGATGCTGAAACCGACGCGCGTCGAAGGCTTCCTGATGACACGCCAATGGGTAGACGTTACGGGGATGGCGCCGGAGGACGGCGCGCGCAAGGTGCTGGCGGCGCTCGGCTCGCCGGTGGTCTTCCCCGCGCCGCCCGCGCCCAAGCAGATCGCGCCCGCGCCACAGGTCGTGCCTCCCATGCTGCAGCCCAAGGGCTTCACCGGCTGGGCGGTAGATGGCGTCGCCGTCATCCGCCCGCCGGTGGTAGATGTGCCGGAGGGGCCGTTCCTGATGGGCAGCGACCCCGCCCGCGAGCCAGACGCGGCGGACTCCGAGCAGCCGCAGCGGGTGGTGCGGGTCGCCGCCTTCCAGATTGGCGTGTTCCCCGTCACAGTGGCCGAGTATTACTACGCTGTCCAGGCGGAGGCGGTGCGGCCGCCATCCAATTGGGCGCGGCAGATGCCGCGGCCCGATCACCCGGTGGTCTACATCTCGTGGAAGGCGGCGCTGGCATACGCCGCATGGCTGGCAAAGACGACCGGCGAGCGCTGGCGCCTGCCGAGCGAGGAAGAGTGGGAGAAGGCGGCGCGCGGCACGGATGGGCGCATCTATCCCTGGGGCAACACGTTCGACCCCTCGCGCGCCAACACCGAGGAGGGCGGGCCCGGCGAGACCACGCCGGTCGGATCATACCCTGGCGGCGCCAGCCCCTACGGCGCGCTGGACATGGCGGGAAATGTCGAGGAGTGGTGCGGCCTGCCGCCCGACTCGCCACTGCTGCGCCCTGGCGGGTGGAATGGCGAGCCGCGCACCAGCACGGGCTACCTGGCTGGCGGCTCGTTCGACGACATGCCCACGGTGGCCCGCTGCGCCCATCGCAGCCAGCTCATCATCGGCGAGCGCACCGACAGCTCCGGCTTCCGCCTGGTGCGCCAGGTGGAGTAGGAGGAATGTGCGCGCCCTGTGCGTGCATTATGCTGGCGAGGCGTCTGGCATGCCGAGGGGAAGCGCGTAGTACCCATACGTGGTGATCGTGCGGAATCCCATAGTCTCGTACAGCGCAATGGCTGGCGCGTTTTCCGTTTCGACCTCCAGCGCCACGCGCGCGAAGCCTTCAGCGGCAAGCACATCGAACGCGCGCGCCAGCGTCCCCCGACCCACACCGCGCCGGCGCCACTCTGGCAGCACGCCGAAGGCGTAGATGTACGCGCGCCCATCCAGGCGAATTACCTTGAATGTCGCGGCCGTCGCGCCATCCACGCTGGCGAGGTAGTAGCGCGTATTGGGATCCGCCAGATCCCGCTCCAGGTGCGCGATAGCATCTTCCGGCGGATCGTCGAACGCCGCGCCGCGGGTCGCAGCCACGCGCGGCAGGTCGCCGATCGCCACGGCGCGCAGAGTGACGCTGGGCCGTTCGGGCGACGCGGAGTGCGGGCGACGGGCGAGGTCTAGCTCCATGCGCCGCTCGGAGAATCGGTAGCGCGCGCCGGTGGAGGTGACGAAAGCGCGGCCGTCGCTGGAGGCGTCTTCGCAAATCACCAGCAGCTCGCGCGTGCCGCGGCGCTCCGCCTCAGCCGCGACGGCATCGAGCAGGGCGCGACCGATGCCATGCCGGCGGTGCGCGGGATACACCATCCCGCATACTTCGGCCGTGCGCTCACCCCCGCCGTCGAGGCCGCAATACCCGACGAGATCGCCGTCATGATAGGCACGGAAGGCGTTGGCGTCCTGGTCGGCGCCGCCAGCGGGGAAGTCCAGGGAGAGCTTGAGATCCAGGCTAGCCTCGGCGTTGCAGAGCGCGGCAAGGGCCGACACGCTCGCACGCTCGGCCTCGCTCAAGCCGGACGATGCGACGATCTGGTACTGGTACGGCGTAGTAGACATGCGCGCGATAATTCCTATGGATGGTGGCGGCCAGCAATGCGGGCAATCCATGGGTTGGGCCGCCGCTCAGGCCCGGCGCATCGTACATCCGGGAGTGAGCGATGTCAAACAGGCGTCGCGCCAGAAACACACGCGCCCGCCCTCATTGACGAACGCCACCGATCACCGGGAGATGCTGGCCGCGGCCGGCGTAGAAACAGTGGAAAGTGGGCGGTTGCCGCCAGGGCGACGGGCAGGCAACTGGCAATATGAACGGAGGCGACGCATGCGGCGCGCGAGGCTGTCCATCTTCCCCCTGCTGGCGCTGATCGCGTGTTTGCTCGCGCCCGCCGCCACGACAGCGGCCGCTCCCGCACCCACCCGTGCCGCCGCCGGGCCGCTCGCCGCCAGCGACATCCCGGCGGTGGATCCAACCTACATCTACGATCAGCTCGCCGCGATGGCGACCGGCTTCCAGCGCCGCGAAGCGGGCTACGACAATAATCTGCCCGCCAGCCAGAACGGGCACGACGAGTTCGCCGCCTACTGGACGCGCGAGATCACGGCGAATCTCGCGGGGTTCGGGCCGGCGACACGGCGCGACTCGTTCCCCGTCCAGGGCTGGAGCGGCCGCCCGGCGCCTGTCCCGGCGTTCAACGTGGAGGTGAGCGTGACCGGCCTGGCCCACCCGGAGCAGGTCGTCGTGATCGGCTGCCACTATGACGGCGAGGCCGTCTCCACCCAGTCGGCCTTCGACGACGCCAGCGGCTGCGCTATCGAGCTGGGCGTGGCGAAGGCGCTGGGCGCGTACTGGCGGGTGCACCACGTGTTCCCGGCGCGCACACTGCGCTTCGTGATCTTCGACGCCGAGGAACAGGGCCTCTTCGGCTCGTTCCACTACGCCAACAGCACCATCAACGGCGATCTGAGCAACATCGTGGCGATGTTCAACGAGGAGCAGAACGGCATCGCCTATCCGCTGCGCTTCCTCGGCAAAACGGCGAATCCGTTGCTGCCTTTCTTCGCCTACATGACGCCGCTCGCCTCGAACCAGCTCTACCCCGCGCTGAGCAATCTGCCGGACGCGCAGAAACAGCGCATCACCCACTTCCGTGATCTGCTCCAGCAGGCGGCGGCGCCTGTCTTCGCCCAGTTCCAATCGCTCGGCTTCGCGACGCTCGCCTATCGCGACGACGGCGGCAAGACCGTGACACAGCCGGTCTTCGCGCCGGATCAGGTGAGCAATGTGCAACTGGCCGACGATGTGCTCGGATCGAGCGATCAGATGCCGTTCACGCTGGCCGGGCTGCCCTGCGTGACGTTCGTCGGCAACTCAACCTATTACGACCGCAATCCGCCGCCGTGGTCGTACCCGTACGACCGGCCGCAGGACACCATTCAGCTCATGAACACCTACGCGAGCGGGCGCGCGGAGAAGTCCCCCGCGCTGGCGCTCGCGCTGGCGCTGCCGGGGATGCTGACGACCTGGATGCTGCACCAGCCGGACGTGCTGGGCGAGGCGCCCGGCGACGGCAAGCCGCTGGCCGCGATGGGCGACATCGGCGCGGCGCAACCCGGTACGCCGCTGGCGTTCGACACCGGCGCGGCGTTCGATCCGGCCGGCGGCGCGCTGGCGTACGCCTGGAGCTTCGGCGACGGCGCATCCGCGACGGGCGCCAGTGTCCAGCACACGTACGCCGCGGCCGGGGATTACACCGTCACGCTGCGTGTCACCGCGAGCGGCGGGACACGCGCGATGTCGAAGGTACTGCATGTGGCGGCGCAGGCTCCGAGCGTCGCGAACCCTTACGCTCGCTTTGTGTCGGACGGCAACCCGCCCGAAAATCGCGCCGTGCAACTGCCGGCGCCGGAAGACACCACCGTTCAGCCGCCCGCCCAGACGCGCACAGGGACGAGTGGAAGGTCTGGCGACGCGGAATCGGTAGGGGTGATGGTGGGAGCGGCGGCAGTGCTGGTGCTGATCGGGCTGGGAGCCTGGTTTATCTGGCTGCGCCGCAAACGGGCGGCATGATGATGCACGCCCGTTTCCTTCCTCATCTCACCCGCGCCCACCTGCCGCCGCTACAAACGATTTATGAACGGTCGCGCGGCGGCTTGCGGCCGGGGCCACCCGGCCCTTTGCGCCACCCCGCCGACGACCCACCGGGAGCCTTGCGGCCGGCGCCGAAGACACGGAACGGCGGGCGTATGCCGGCGGAGACGGATGACGGCCGCTCGCGCGGGGGACGCGGGCGCCACTCGCGCTCGCCGCGCTCGCCGTGCCGCCCATCAGGGCCGTGTGGACGATTGCCGTCGCGCTCCAGCTCCTCAGACGGCCGCGCGATGGAGGCGCGCGGCTCGCGCCCGCGAATGGTCGTGTGATCGAGCGCGGCCAGTACGGCGTCGGCGGCGTCTTCGGGCACCTCGACGAACGAGAAGGTGTCGTACAGGTCAATGTCACCGATGGCATCACCGGGTACGCCGGCCTCGTTGGCGATCGCGCCCACCACATCGGCCGGCCGCACACCGTCGCGCTTGCCCACGCGCAGGAACAGCCGCGTCATCGCGCCGTCGTGGCGTGGACGGAAAGCGCCGACCGGCCGGCGCTCACGCTCGCGGTGCGCTGGCGGCGATCCACTCGCGGGTGTTGGCCCCGCCGGCTCTGCCGGCTCCGGCGCGGTCGCGGTCGCGGCTGGGGGAGCGAGCCAGGCGTCCAGCAGGCCGGGGCGGCCGGTGTCGCGCGCCTGCGCGGCCATCTTGAACGCCGCGGCGGCGATCTGTGTTGGATCATGCACGTCGGCCAGATCTTCGACCAAGGCGATGAACGGGTCGAGCTGGCCGCCGTCCAGAATACGCAACACGTCGTCGCGGAACGTCTGGCGGCGGCGCGCGGCGATGTCGGCGCTGGTGGGCAGCGTGATGCGCTGCAAGTGCCGGTGGATGCTCTGCTCGATCAGGCGCAGCTGCTTGCGCTCGCGCGGGGTGACGAGGGTGAGTGCCTCGCCGGTGCGCCCGGCGCGGCCGGTGCGGCCGATGCGGTGGACGTACCCTTCGGCGTCCATCGGCAGGTCGTAGTTGATGATGTGGCTGACGTCGGGGATGTCCAGCCCGCGCGCGGCGACGTCGGTGGCGACGAGCAGCTGCGTATGCCCATTGCGGAAGCGGTCGAGAATGCGCTCGCGCTGCGCCTGGTTGATCTCGCCGTGGATGGCCTGCGCCAGATAGCCGTGGCCGTTGAGCGTCTCCGCCAGCACATCCGCGTCATTGCGCGTACGCACGAACACGATAGCGGACTCCGGCGTCTCCAGGTCCAGAATGCGCGAGAGCGCGTCCGGCTTGATATGCGCCGGCACTTCGTAGTACACCTGGCGCACCTGCGGCGCGATGGCCTCGCGCGCCGCCACGCTGATGCGCTCCGGCTCGCGCATGTAGCGTTCGGCCAGGCGCGCGATGCGCGGCGGAATCGTCGCGGAGAAGAGCGCGGACTGCCGCTCGGCCGGCAGTTGCGCCAGGATGGCCTCGATGTCTTCGATGAAGCCCATGCTCAACATCTCGTCGGCTTCATCCAGCACGACAGTGCGCACGGCGCTGAGATTGAGCGTCTCGCGCTGGAGGTGATCGAGCAGGCGCCCCGGCGTGCCGGCGATGATCTGCACGCCACGCGCCAGCGCGCGGAACTGGCGCTCATAGGGCTGGCCGCCGTAGATCGGCAGCGTGACGGCCTCACGATAGCGGCCGAGCGCGTGGATGGCCTCGGCCACCTGGATCGCCAGCTCGCGCGTCGGCACAACGATCAACGCCTGCGGGCGCAGCTCGTCCTGATCGAGCCGCTCGACGATGGGCAGGCCGTAGGCGGCGGTTTTGCCGGTGCCGGTCGGGGCCTGGGCGATCACATCGCGCCCGGCGAGCAGCAGCGGGATGACCTGCTCCTGGACAGGCGTCGGCGCGGCGTAGCCGAGGTCCACGATCGCGCGCAGCGCCGCCTCGCTGAGGCCGAGCGCGGCGAAGCCGGCGCCCTCGCTCTGCTCCGCCGGCGCCTCGCCCGCCGTCGTATGGGAGTTGGTGGTGTCAACAGTCTCTGACATGCTGAGTTATCCGATCACTGGAGTGTAGTGTGTACGAGCGGGCGCCCGCATTGACGCGCACCTCTCTATTCTACGCGCCGACCGATAGAGAGTGCCGCACGCAGGGCCAATGCCACGGGAACACGCCTGCCTGAGGGTGAGGGGCAACCAGACGACAGCGCGCACCTGTGGCGAGTGTGCGTAGGCACGTACGCAGGTGTGCGTATACGCATGTGTACCTAGAGGCGTCGCCAGACGGCATATGTGGCGGAATCCTGGCCCTCTGCCGGGTGACGTATTGTTCGCCCCGTATACTGGAACTGGGTGGAGGTGCCGTAACGCGCAAGCCTTCGCGCGCAACATCCCCACGGATGAATACGTCCGCAACGAGTCCGTATGCGGGGATCGAGGAAGCGCATGGCGAGCCTGCTGAGTGTCATGGGCGTCGCGAGCGGGAAGCAGCGACGCGAGCTACCCATGCGCTGTGTGGGTGATAACCACGGCGAGCGGGCGGGGCATCCGCGCCTCGTCGTCGCTCATCCCCATCCGGCGCCTGCCGCCGCCAGTGGCGCTCCCGCCGATCCGACGGAGTTGACGCAACGCGCGGCGGCGGCCGTCGCCCGGCTCAGTGCCGCGCTCGACGCCGCGACAGCTTGCTCGTTCCTGCACGCGTTGCGCCGCGGGCTGCTCAGAGAGACACTCGACGCGCTGATCGAAGACTGCGAGCGCTTTGTTTTCGTGGTCGCGCCCGACGCCATCCAGTCCGGCGACAGCGCGGCGCTGCGCATGCACGCGCGGCGAATGGCGGCCGCTGTGTACACGCTGGATATGAGCGCGGAGGAAGGCACCAGGCTCCCAGACACCGCGCACGGCGTACAGCGGGCGCGGTTGCGTTCGGCGCTCGGCGACAAGGATGTGCAACGCGCGGTAGTCCAGCTTGCCGAGCTTTTCACGGCGCTCGCCAACGCCGCCATGCTCGAACCGTCACGCCCCGGCGCATCCGTGCCGCTACGCGCATCCCTGAGCCGGCTCGGCCGGCCCGGCGCGCTCATCGCGGGCGCGCTCGCGGCGCTCTCACTCGTCGCGGGCAACCTGGCCTACAGCGCATCATCGGCCGTGTCCGCGTCCGCATCCGACTCGCTGCATGGCGTGCGCCTCTCCTCGCTCTCCTTGCTCTCCTCACGCGCCCGCGCGCTGCTGCCAATCCATGACCGCGATGAGAGTGTCACAGCCACGGATGGCGAGAATCTGCCGTGAGCTAGACCGCTGCCCCTCAGCCCTACCATGATGGAGATGTACGCGCGGCGCGTCCTGTGGTAGCCTGTGGGCGAACCGCTTGCCATAGAGGCGGGCGTCGTCGCGGTGGCAGTGTCCCGCCGCCGCGCGTGAAGCACGAAGGAGCGCCACATGCCGCCGCTCACCTTTGGCTGGGTCGTGCAGCCGGCCCCGCGCCCACACATGGACCCCGCCGATCTGCATGAGTACAACCGCGCATCCCTACGCGCGCTCGCTCCGGCGTTCACCACCGTCTGGGTGGAGGACCACTTTCAGTGGGAGGATCGCCCGACGCTGGAGGCGATGACGACGCTGACCTACCTGGCTGCCGAGTTTCCCGGCTTCACCTACGGCTCGATGGTGCTTGGCCAGAGCTACCGCAATCCGGCGCTGCTCGCCAAGATGGCGGCGACACTGCACTACCTCTCCGGTGGGCGCTTCATCCTGGGCATCGGCGCCGGCTGGAAAGAGGACGAGTACCGCGCCTACGGCTATCCCTATCCATCGGCCGGCGAGCGCGTGGCGCAGCTTGCCGAGGCCGTCCAGGTGATCCGCGCGCTGTGGACGCAGTCACCCGCCAGCTTCTACGGCGCGCACTATACCATCGAGAATGCCTACTGCGAGCCGCGTCCCAATCCAATGATCCCGCTGGTCATCGGCGGTGCGGGCGAGCGCGGCACGCTGCGGGTGGCCGCGCAATACGCCGATGGCTGGAACTTCAACTTCGGCACGCCGGACGAGTGCCGCCACAAGCTGGACGTGCTGCGGCAGCATTGCGCGGACGTCGGGCGCGACTACGGCAGCATCGCGCTCTCCTATTATGGCATGGTGGACCTGCCCGATGATCCCGCATCGTTCGCGCCGCGCGGCGGCTTCTACCTGATCGGCCCGACGCCGCGCGAGGCCATCGCGCAGCTCCGTCCGTTCGTGGAGATGGGCATCTCGCACATCCTGGTGCGCACGACGGGCATGGCGACCCTGCAACGCTTCCGCGACGAGGTGATGCCCGCGCTGATCCGCTGAACATGAACTCTACTTCGGCCAGGCCGCTTTGAGCTGGCGATAGGTGTTGTGCAGATAGTCGGGCATCACCTTGACATCGGCCAGCACCGGCATGAAGTTCGTGTCGCCGTTCCAGCGCGGCACGATGTGGAAGTGGATGTGATCGGCGATGCCGGCCCCGGCGACGACGCCCTGGTTGATGCCCATGTTGAAGCCCTGCGGGTTCATGGCGGCGCGCAGCGTGGCGAGGCACGTTTGCGTGGTCGCCATCATATCGCTGAGCGTCTCGGCATCCAGCTCCTCGATGCTGGGAACGTGCGCGTACGGCGCGACCATGAGGTGCCCGTTGTTGTAGGGGAAGAGGTTCATCAGCACGAAACAGCGCGCCCCTCGATGCAGCAGCAGGTTTTCTTCATCACGGTCCTCGGCGGGCTTGACGCAGAAGATGCAGCCCTCATCCTGTTTGCCGTCGGCCGCAATGTAGGCCATGCGCCATGGCGCCCACAACCGCTCCACAGGGCAACTCCTCTCCGTCAGCGCAGGCCGATGCCCGGCTGCGCGATGAAGCCGATGATGAAGAAGAGCACGAAGAGCGCGACGCTCACCACCAGCAACATGCGGAAGTTGATGCTCACCTGAGCCGGCTGGGTTGGCGGGCGCCGCTGGCTCGGCCAGGTCGGCGGATCCAGCGGCGCGGCCGGCCCCGCCGTGGCGCGCTGGCGTAGGCCGGACGATGGCGACGGCACACCGGGCCTGCCCGGCGCACCCGGCGCCCCGGTCGCTCGCGCCGGCAGGCGCAGGCGCGGCGCGGCGTCCACCGCGAGCGGCCCGGCCGAGGGATAGCGCGGCGAGGCGATGGTCGGCGCGGAATGCGCGTGGGGGCCGTCGTTGTCGCCCCACAGGCGCGGCCCCGCCTGCGTCTCGTCCGACGACCACGGCGCGACACGCGCGACGGCGGCGCGCGCCGCCCGCACCGTCGCGGGCGTCTGCTCCGACAGCGGCGCGCGCGCCTGGGCCAGCTCGTCCGCGATTGCGTCCAGTTGGGCAAGGGCGGTCTCGGCGTCCGCGATACGGTCGTCCTCAGACCGCCCAGCGCAGCGGCGCACCAGCGCGCGCAGGCTCTCCGGCACGTCCGCACGAAACGCGCGCCTTGTGTCCTCCGGCTCATGCTCCGTCCGCGGCGGATGCGCGGGAGCGGAGAGCGCCTGCCAGAGGATCAGCCCCAGCGCGCGCACATCCTCCTCTGCGGCGCCGGCCGCGCTCGTACCGCCGTCATCCGCGTTGGGCATCTCGCTCGCGTCCGAGATGTCATCCAGCTTTAGCCCGGCCCCGGCCGTGGCGAAATACGCGGCATCCGCCGGCAGACCGAAGTTGTTGATGCGAACGGCGGCGCGGCGATCCACGAGCACCGCCGCGGGGGTGAGGTCGCCATGCGTGACGCTGTGGGCGTGGGCGTAGGCGAGGACGCGGGCGATCTGCGCGGCAAGGTCCACGGCGCGGGCGACCGGCAGGCCGGCGTCCAGATAGCTGGTGAGCGAGCGCGCGGCGACGAACTCCTGGGCCAGATAGAGCCAGCCATCCAGGTTGACGGCGTCGTAGGTGGCGACGATGGCGGGGTGGCTGAGCGCGGCGCAGGCGCGGAGGGCGTCACGGTAGGTATCCACCAGCGCGGGCGGCACGGCCTTGACCGCGATGGGCCGGCGCAACACCGTGTCGTCGCCACGGAAGACCGCGCACAGCGCGCCCCGCGCCTCCAGCGGGCCGACACGATAGCGGTTATACAGCTCCAGCCCGGTGTGGCTGCGTTCTGGTGCCACGGGCGCCTCCACTCGCGCGGCTCGCGTACATATGATGACATGCGTGGTATGCGCTACACACCGCGGCACGCATTATGCCACGCCCGCGCCTCTGCTTCCACGCTTCCCGGACCAACCGGACCAGCAGACGCCCGCGTGCCCCGGCGTCACATCAGGGCGAGCGTGCCGAGCAGTGCCGCCTGTGGCTCCAATGCGCCAGGTACAATGAATGCGCACCTCTGGTACATCTTGACCAGCGCGGCAAATTGCCTCTTCAGCGGCGCGAAGAACGCCTCGCCGGCCTCCACCAGCGGCCCGCCGATCACGATGCGATCCGGGCCGATCACGGCGGCGGCATTGGCGAGCGCGAGCGCGAGCGCCGCGATAGCCTCCCCGACGATGCCAGCCGCGATGGCATCGCCCCGCGCCGCCAGCGCGACCACCTGCGCCGCCGTCATCGCCTCCGCGCGCCCGCCGCTGATCGCCAGCATCGCCGCCGTGCTCTCATCCGAATCGGCCGCGCGACCGATCATCGTGCGCACGAGCGCCTGTGCCGAGGCGACGGGATCGAGGTGGCCGCTCCCGCCACACGCACAGCGCGGACCATCGGGCGCGATCCGCATGTGACCGAGCATCCCCCCCGCGCCGGCAGCGTCCGGCACCAGCACACCGTCCGCCACGACGGCCGAGGTGATCGTGCGCCCATTGTGAACGTAGAGCAGCGCACGGCTGCCCTGGCCCGCGCCCTGCCGCCACTCTGCCAGCGCGGCGGCGGCTGTGCCCGTCTCCAGGCGCACGCGAGCGCGCAGCGCATCCTTCAGGCGCGCGGCCAGCGGAAAGCCCGGCCACGCCTGCCCTAGCCGCGCGTCGCGCACGATGCCCTGCTCCGCATCCACCGCCGCCCAGAACGCGATGCCAACTGCCGGCGCATCGCCATTAGGCCAGGCGAGATCGGCGCGCGCGCGGGCGATGAGTGACCGCAGCTCCGCGATCAGCTCACCGGGAGTGGGAGGCGCGGCGAAGCGCGCATGCCAACGCCTTGCGGACGGATCCGGTGCGGCGATCAGCGTCACGCGCGTGGCGCTCTGGGCGATCTCGATGCCGATGCGGAGCGCGGGTGTCGCGTCCGGCGCCTGCGCCTGTGCCACGAGCGGCCTCCGTTCCACGCGCCCCTTCCACACGCGGCGCCATACCAGCTAAGATGATAGCGCGATTGCGCGCGAATGAGCGATAGACACGATAGACACGATGGACGCGACGATGGGCATGGACACCACACCAGATACGGGATTGCCCGATGAGCTGGCGGCGACGCTGGCGCGGCTCGGCGTGGAGCGACGCGACGAGGTCTCGCTGCGCCGGGCGCTGGAAGCGCGCGTGCCAGGCTACAATCTGTTTCGACTGACACCGGCGGCGGCGCGGCGGTGGAAGTGCCGCTATCGCATCTTGCTCGATGCGGGCTACTACGACGGGCAGACCGCCGCCGAGGCGTACGCGCGGGCGCTGGCGGACGTGTTGAGCCGCGACCAGCCTCCCACACCCGCCACCTCAGCCCAGGCCGGCGTCGAGGGCGGCGAGTGAGCGCGCCGCCGCCATTGCGATGGCCCTGATCTCATCCGGGGAGAGCAGGCCGCGCTCGCTGACAACGCCCGTGACGAGCGGGGCCGGCGTCAGGTCGAAGTACGGATTGCGCGCCGTGACGCCGGGCATGGGCCGCGGCAGCAGCTCGGCGGCGTCCATCTCCTCGAACGTCAGTGGATACTCCGGCGCGGCGACCTTGCGCGTCTCACACAGGGCGTAGAGCGGAACGCCGGCCGCGCGCGCGGCGAGCGCCAGCGGATACGTGCCCACCTTGTTCACCACTCCACCATCCGCGCGCACCGAGTCCGCGCCAACGATCACCGCCCGCGCCTGCCCCACGAACAGCCCGCACGCCATGTCCGCGATGAGCGTGACACGCCAGCCGGCCGTGGCGAGGATGCGCGCCAGCGCGACGCCTTCACCGCCGGGCCGCGACTCCGTGACGAAGATGGCGCGCGGCTCGGCGTCTGCCGCGTCTGCCGCCAGCCGCGTGAGCGCATGCTCGACGGTGCCGGAGCGGCTGTGCGTGAGCAGCGTCCCGCCGTTCAGGTAGGATCGCGCCGCGGTGACTATCTCGCCGGCCGCGCGTGACCACAGCGTCTCCTCCACCCGCGCGGCATCGCGCATGCGTGCCAAAGCGGTTCCGGCGTCCGTGGCATCCCACGACGCATCCGCTGGCGGCGCCGCTCCCGCCGCCCAGATGTGCGCGACGGTGTTGGCGAGCGCGGCCATACTGGGGCGCGCATGCGCGAGCGCGCGGGTGGCCGTATGAATCTCGCGCAAGGCCTCGTCGGCGCCATGCGCCACAGCGGCGGCCCCACACGCCTCGGCGAGGGCGTCCGCCGCCGCCCGCGCCAGCCAGCTCGCCCCGTGCTCGCGATCCGCGCGGATGCACTGGAGCGCATTGTCCAGCACGGCCCGCGACGGCTGATCAGCCATCAGCCGCACCCTGCGCATCCGGCTGGTTCGGCGCGTCCGGCGCGGGATAGACGCGCGCGAGCGCCTCCGCCAGCCTGGGCACGGTCTGGAACTGCCCGATCTCGCGCGGATGCACCCAGCGATGCTCGGTCGCCTCCCAATCCGTGCGCGGCTCCGCGCCCGGAGCAAGGGCGAACAGGAAGGGATGCACGACCCAGCTCTGCGCCAGCTCGTCATCGTGAAAGCTCACCGGCTCGCCAACGCGCATGAGGTGGACGGCCGCGCGATCCAGCCCGACCTCCTCAAAGATCTCCGTGTACGCCTGATCGAGGGGCGTCACGCCTGGCTCGACGTAACCGCTGACGCCGGCCCAGGCGCCGCGATAGGTGCGCACGCGCTGGCTGCGGCGGACCAGCAGAATCTCGTCGCCGTCCGGTGTGTGGCGCAGCGGAAAGCAGGTGACGACGTGAGTCGGCGACGCATCATGTACATCATCAGGCATCGGCTCGCCTCCAGTCCATGTACGGCGGGGGTGACGCGCTTGGGGACCATCCCCGCTCCATCATCCATTGTGACATGCTCCCCAGGCGTAAACGCCGGGGCTTCTCAGGCTACGTATGCCCCAACGGGCTGCGTTAGCGCCTGACGGGAGTGCCCCTCCCGAAGAATATTGACCGCCGCGTTCTCATCGCGGTCCAGAATCAACCCGCAGGAGGGGCAGACGTGGGTACGAACGGATAGACTCTTGTACACACGCTCGCCACACCCGCTGCAATCCTGCGTGGTGAACGCGGGAGGGATGGCTTCCACTCGCTTGCCAGCGTATACTGCTTTGCACGTGAGGATGATTCGGAAACTTCTCCATCCGGCGTCGTGAATGCTCTTGTTGAGGCCGGCTTTGCGGCTGGCCCCATTGTGCTCGTACCCGCCGTTGCCGTCCGGTCTCGCCTTCGGGCGCCGGCTCAGGTTGCGCACCTGCAGGTCTTCGAGATAGATGGTGTCGTATTGGCGTACCAAGGCGAGCGCCGTCTTGTGGTGAAAGTCGGTGCGTTGCCGCTTGACCTTCTGGTATTTCTTGGCGCACTGCCCGACCGCTTTCCACCATCGTTTGCTGCCCTTCTTCCGACGCGAGACGCGGCGTTGGGCTTTCTTCAACCCCTTCTCAGCCTTGCGGTGATGGCGTGGGTTCTCCACGATGTCGCCGTCCGCCGTGACAAGGAATACCTTGAGCCCGACATCTATGCCCGTCTCTTTGCCAGTGAGGGGCAACGGCTCGGTGGGCACCTCGGCACACGAGATAGAGGCATACCACCCATCCGCCTCTTTGCTGATGGTGACGGTCTTGGGCGTGCCGTGCAGTGGACGATGGAGCCGGAGAGGGATACGGCCAATCTTGGACAGGCTGAGGATGCCGCCGTCCAGCACCGCGCCGCCATGCTCGCCTACCTGCGGATAGGTGAAACTGGTATAGCGGTTCCTGCCCTGGAACCGGGGATAACCAGGCGTCTCGCCTGCTTTCACGCGCTGGAAGAACGCCTGATACGTCTTGTCCAGCCGGTGCAACACGTCTTGCAATACCTGGGCATTGATGTCGCGGTATTCGGGCCGCACCTCCTTGATGCTCGGCAGTTGCGCCGATTGCATGGCGAAGTTCACGGAGACGCGACACTTCTCCCAGGCCAGCTTCCGCTCTTCTAGGCCGGCATTATAGAGGTCGCGGCAGCGCCACAAGACCGTCTCCAACGCCCGTTCTTGCGCGGGCGTTGGGTTCAACGTGTACTTGAAGGTCTTGCGCACACTCGCCACCATCTCGGACATCGTTATCGCTCGCCCTTCCCTCGCCGTTCGCGGCGCACGTACTCTTGCAGCGCCCACACCAGCTCTTTGGTGAACGAGCGTTGGTGTTCACGTGCTAACTCGTTCACCGCCTCCCACGTCTCACGCGGGATACTGAGCGCAATTTTGTGCTGGTCGTTCTCGTTTGCCATACTAGAACGATACCATACATCTTCTAGTATGGCAAGTGATAGGACGTTCGTATTCATGGCCCGCGGGCCATCCGGCTTTCACCCCCATGCCTAAAGGCAGGGCACTCAGCCGGGAGTTTTGGTAGGCCGCGTAGCACAGCGATGGTGCGGCACCCGCGACGCTACGCAACGGGTAGCGGCAGAGAGCGCGGGAGGCATGCCACGCTTTGCCGCGGAGCGGGAGCGTGGTAGACTGGGCGCGAGGCATGCCGCCCGGTGTGGTGGCTGGCCTTGCCCATCGGAACCACCAGCGCCATCAGGGGAGAACATTGCGGATGGGGATCTCGGTTGGCGATCTCCAGCCGGAGCGGATGGACCGGCTGCGCGGCGAGATCGTCGAGGTGCTCACGGCGCACTATGCCTATCCCGCCTTCTTCGACTTCCGCGCGGGACAGAGCGCTATGCGGCCGGTAGACCGCGCCAAGCGCGAAGAGGTAGATCACTTCCTGCGCTCCGTGAACTTCTCGGCGCTGGAGCGGACCGACATCACCTCGCCGGAGCTGCGGCGCTTCCTCGAACGCCTCTTGCTGCGCTATATCGAGGTCAATCCTTCCCTGCGCGGCCAGCGGCTGATCCGGCGTCTGCCCGCGCTACGCACACATGCGGCACGGCTCGCGGCGGAGATGCAACGCGGCCTGACGGCGCATCTGGAAGGCAAGGCCCCGGCCTTCGGCGCCCCACGCCAGCATCCCTCGTGGGCGACCAGCGGCGCGCGTGGGCGGCGGGATAGCGAGGGCGAGCACAACACCCGCGTGCTGGAGGCGCTGCTGGTGCGGCGCGATGATGCGCCAGCCGCCAACGAGCCATCGCCGCCAACGAGCGCCAGCCCGTGGGGAAGGTCGCTGGCGGACGCGACGATCCCCGTCTCCGCCACAACGGGAGCGCCCGCTGGGCCCGCGACGTTCAGCGCGCCATTCGCGGCCTTCAGCGCGAGCAATGGCATCGCCGAGGTGCCCACCGGCCCGCTGGGGCCGCCGCCCGCGCGCGGCGCGGCCGAGTCGCGGTCGCTGCCGCCGGACCTGATGAATCTGTACGGCGATTATCTGCGCGACATGCAGCCGGAGATGGAAGCGTCTCCACCGCCCCCAGCGTCCCTCCCGCCGCCTGTCTCCCTCCCGCCGCGCTCCGTGCCGGCCGCGAATGCTGGCTACGGCTATGATGGTGCGCGCTCCCGCCCTGATGTGAGCGCCCCAGCGGCCCCAGCGGCCCCAGCGGCCCCAGCGGCCCCAGCGGCCCCGATGGCAGCCGCTGGCGATGGGCGTAGCGACAAGCTCATCTTCTGGCAGCTACGCTACCAGCTTGAAGCCTACGTGCGGCGCGCGGCCAAGAGCTATGGCGTGCGGGTGAGCAGCGGCGAGCCGGCCGGCGTTTTGGACGCGCTGCGGCGCTCCGGCTTCGTGGATGAGGCCGACCTGCAACTGGCGGAAGGCATCCTCGCCATCACCGACCGCGTGACGGCGGCGGGCACGGCGACCACGGACGATTACCGGCAGGCGTTGATGCTCTACCTGCTGTATCATCGCAGCCACCTGGGCGGCTGATACGTCCTCTCAACGACCAGCTGGACACGGCCGCTACCGAGGCCCCGGCGCGTTCTCCTCGTTCTGGCTGGTTTGCTCCGCCTGGGTGGCCTGCTCGGTCTGGGCGTGCGCCGCGAGCGCCTCGTGGATGACATCAGGCAACGGCTCGCCCTTGCCCATCGGCTGGCCGAGCAGCTCTTGCAGCTCCAGCGCGTTGACGATGCTGTAATTGGCGGCATTGTTGTTGGTGACAACGTGAACCTGGCCGCTCTCCAGTTGCTCGGCGATGCCCGCGATGCGCTCGGCCCAGGGCGCCAGCTCGGCCGACGAATACAGGTAATCGAAGCGGTCGCGGCTGCTTTGCAGGTTCTTGCCGTACCACTTCTGCCGGTTCCGCCCGTGGAAGCGCACCATCGCGAAGCGCGGGTCGGTGATCAGCACGACCGGCGGCACGGCGCCGCTGCCGATCTGGGGCTCGTCCACGGCGCAGTAGGCAAGGTGGTTGTCGCTGAGGGCGGCGCGCGTCTCGTCCAGGTGCTCGCCCTCCACCCACGAGCGGTGACGGAACTCGACCGCGATGGTGTCCTGGGGCAGCAGTTCGCGCATGGTCGCGAAATAGTCCAGCCGCTCGCGGTCGAAGGTGAACCACGGCGGGAACTGGAAGAGCAGCGCGCCCAGCTTGCCGGCGTCGCGCATGGGCTGGACCATCTGGTCGAAGCTCGCGAACGTGTCGGCGCTCGGCGTGATCGGCGTGCCGTTGTCGTCGCGGTGGTGCCAAGTCATCTCGCCGTACGCCTTCACGTCGAAGACGAAGTCGTCGGGGGTGCGCTCGGCCCACATCTGGAAGTTGCGCGTGGGCTGCAAGTGGTAAAACGTCGAATCCACCTCGACCAGCGCGAAGTAGCGCGCGTAATAGGCGATACGCTGCGCCTTCATGCTGGCCTTGTTGTACTCAGCGGGATAAAACGGCTCGTGGTCGGTCCAGCTTGCCGTGCCGACACGGATCGCGGCTGCCATAGAAGACCTCCTCCCCGCTTTCGCGGCTGGATACGGGTTGAAATCCCGCGTTGCCGCTCGTCGTCGCACAGCGCATGCCTGAGCGTGTTTGCCCATCCGCGCTGCCTTAGCCGCCGCCGGGATCAGCCGGGATCAGCCGGGATCAGCCGGGATCAGCCGGGATCATCCGCCGCGCGAGCGACCCAGTCTAGCTGGTCAGCCTGGACACCGTGTTGTCCGAGCAACAGGCTCAGTTGGGCGGCATGTTCTTGGACATGGCGCATGCTATACAGTTGAAGCTCGATGTAGCTGACGACCTCTCCGTCCCGCACCCAGGGGAAGCTGACGGGTTGGCGGGCCCGCTCGTCCGTCATCGTCTCGATGGTGGCGCGGCATTTCTGGCGCACCGAAGCCAGATAGGCGCGCAGCTCGTCCCTGGAATAGGGCTGGTCGGGTAGTGGGCCAGCGGCGTCGTCCTGTTCCACCAGGGTAAAGGGCGCTGGCGGCGCGAATCCCTCCTCAGATCCGAAAAGGTACAGGTCGAGCCAGAACAGCGCATGATAGGCGACATACCAGCACTCCGCGCGCCGCGCCGGGACGGACGAGTCCTGCCAGACGGGCTGATGCCAGAGGGCATCGGGGCAGGCCACCAGCGCATTGTCGAGCATCTCAATGGCCGCGCCGAACTGCTTCCACACCATCGTGCGCCACAAGCTATCCATGTGCGTTCCTCATGCGTTCCTCATGCATTCCTCATGCGTTCCTCATGCGTTCCTCCCGTATGCGCTCCGCTAGGGGCGAGACGACCGCCGCGGCTCGGCATTCAGGACGGTGATGGTTCGCTCCCATGCTAGGGCAGCGGCGGCGGCATTGTAGGCATCAGGCCGATTCGCCTCGAAGAACCAGTGTTTGGTCCCTGGATAGGTGTAGATGGTAGCCGGCCGGCCCGCTGCCTGGAGCTCCCGCTCCATCTGCGCGACCTTCTCAGCCGGCACAAAGGTGTCATCCTCCGCGAAGTGGCAGAGGTAGGCCGCCTGCGCACGACGATAGTCCAGACCAGGGTACGTGTCATAAAAGATCACGACAGCGGCGATCTCATCGGCTCGTTGGACGGACATATCGAGCGCGTAGGCGCCTCCCAGCGAGAAGCCAAGCAGGCCGAACCCGCCGCGACCATCCGCCGCGCCGCTAGCGCCGTGTTGGCGCAAGAAGCGCAGCGCGCCCGCGATGTCGCCGCGCCAGCGCTCCGCATCCTGATCCAGCGCCGCGCCCAACGCTTCCGCCTCCTCGACCACCGCGGTCGTCTTGCCGCGGTAGAGGTCAGGGGCGAGCGCCATGAAGCCCGCCGCCGCCAGCCGATCACAGACCTGACGAAACGGCTCCGTCAGCCCCCACCATGCGTGCAGCACGACCACCCCCGGCCCCGTTGCGCCCTCCGCCGCATCCGGCGTCGCCAGATAGCCCGTCGCGGGCGCTCCCTGGGTGTCGAACTCGATCATCTGTCCAGTCCCAGTCATACGAGCCTCCTGAATCGCCCTGACTCACACGAAAGGCGGAGCGGCGCATCCTGATGCGCGTTCCCATGCGTGCGCGTTCCTTCTTCTCATGCGCGCAAGCGAAAGCGGAAAAACGACGGCGGATGGATATAATGGAGAGATGGGCTGGCCCGCGCGAAGATCGCGGGATGAGCGGGCGGCAGCGGGGGGAATAATGAGCAAGCGGATGGCATCCGGTCGGCGGCCGGAACCGGCTCGGAACGATCACGATGAGCGCGACGAGCGCGACGAGCGCGACGGGCCGCCAGCGCCGTTGCGACGGCTTCCCTCGGTGGACGCGCTGGTGCGCGCGTTCACGGCGCGGACGGCCGGCGACGGCGAGACCGTTCCCACCGCCACGGCGGTGACATCGGCGGCGCGGGCGGTGATCGGCGCGGCGCGGGCCGCCGTCCAATCCGGCGCTACGCCACCCGCGCATGATGATCTGCTCGCCCGGCTGCGCGAGCGATTGGAGACGGCGGACCGCCCACACCTGAAGCGCGTGATCAACGCCACCGGCGTCGTCGTCAACACCAACCTGGGGCGCGCGCCGCTCAGCGAGGCGGCCGTACGGGCAATGGCCGAGGTCGCGCGCGGCTACTCGAATCTGGAATACGACCTGGAAGCCGGCACGCGCGGCTCCCGCCAGGCGCATGTGCGCGATCCGCTGCGTGCGCTGACCGGCGCCGAGGACGCGCTCGCCGTCAACAACAATGCCGCCGCCGTGCTGGTGGCCCTGGCCGCGCTCGCCGCCGGTCGCGAGGTGATCGTCTCGCGTGGCGAGCTAGTGGAGATCGGCGGCGGCTTCCGCGTGCCGGACGTGATGCGCCAGAGCGGGGCGCGGCTGGTCGAGGTGGGCACCACCAACCGCACACGCGCGCGCGATTACGCCGAGGCGATCACGGCGGAGACGGCGCTGCTGCTGGCCGTGCATCCGAGCAACTTCCGCGTCGTCGGCTTCACCGAGACACCGCCGCTGGCGGCGCTGGCGGCGCTGGCGCGCGAGCGCGGCATCGCCCTCATGTACGACCTGGGCAGCGGCAGCCTCGGCGACACGGCACGCTGGGGGCTGGCGCACGAGCCGACGCCGCGGGAGAGCATCGCCGCAGGCGCGGATGTCGTCTGCTTCTCCGGCGACAAGCTGCTCGGCGGGCCGCAGGCGGGGCTGATCGTGGGCCGGGCGGCGCTGCTGGAACGCATCGCGCGCCACCCGCTGATGCGCGCGGTGCGCATTGACAAGCTGACGCTGGCAGCGCTGGAGGCGACGCTGCGCCAGCACGCGCAGGGGGTGGCGGAGCGCGAGGTGCCGGTATGGCATGCGCTGGCTTCACCGCTGAACGAGCTGCG
>JAICVS010000217.1 GCA_025935195.1 Ktedonobacterales bacterium | reverse complement strand
CTTCATCACCCAGGCAATCCGACCGGCGGCTGTCTACGGCGCCGCTCCCGGTTGGTTGCAGTATGCTGGGCGCGCGGCATACGGTACACGGGCGATCCGCACAACCGCCCGCATGATGGGCCGTATGTAGACAAGCCGGCGTGTGGAAAGAAGCCGAGACGTTGGCGGCGTTGATCGTCGGCTATCGTTCGGTCGAGTGGGCGGCGCGGCCTGGCGCGGAGATCGCGCACAAGCCGCTGCCGCGGTTCACGGCGGGGCAGGCGTGGATTGCGGGGTCGGACGAGTTCTGAGTCATCATTACAGTTTCAGGCAGGCTTCGGCGGCGAGCCAGAAGAGCTTCTCGCGCACGTCGTGGGTCGTCCAGCCGCGGGCGTCCCACTGCTCGGCGGCCACGTCGTCGCCGCCGTAGAGCATCTGGCCGAACGCCACGTCGCGGTAGCGCGCGACGGCGAAGAAGGCGGCGGCTTCCATCTCGACGGTGAGGCAGCCTTCGGCGCGGCGGCGGCGGATCTTGCCGGGCGTCTCGCGGTAGATAGCGTCGGTGGTCCAGGTCTTTCCCAGCACGTACTCGACGTTGCGCGCGGCGAGCGTCGCTTCGATGGCGGCGACGGCCGCGGGGCTGGCCTCAACCGCGCGCGTGGGTGGCAGATAGTGGTACGAGGTGCCTTCGTCGCGGATGGCGGCGGTGGGGACGACGACGTGGCCGACGGCGATCTGGCTATCCAGCACGCCGGCACCGCCGCAGGCGATGAAATTCCGGCAGCCAATGGCGATCACTTCTTCGAGAAAGGCCGCCGCGAGCGGGGCGCCGACGCCGGGATGGAAGACGGCGAGCCGCTGGCCTTCGAATGACATCTCGTAGACGGGGTGCGTGCCGATCTCGCTGCGCAGGTGCTTGACGACGCGCATCTCATGCTGCTGTGTGAGGTGGGTGATCACGTCCTGAAAGAAGCAGACGACGGCGTGTTGCGGCACGTCGCGCGGCTTGATCAGTTTGGTTGGCTCCAGGACGGCCTCGCGCGTCTCGTCGAACTCGAGGATGGGAGCGATCCGCTGGCTCTCACTGTCGTCCACCGCTATATGCCTTCCCTTCCAATTACCAGGCTGCTGATCAGGGCCGTTACGACGCGAGATGTGATCGCAGGTCCGCCAGGTCGAGGGCGCGCAGGTCAGCGATGCGCGCGATGGTGAGGTCGGGCGCGATGGGGAAGCGGTCGGGCGCGCGGCCGTAGTGGCCCTGGCGCACATGGACCGTGACGAAGCGGTCGGGGTGGAGCTGCTTGGTGGCGGAGAGGATGCGCGCCTTGTCGTCCACCATGACGTAGAAGGGTGCGGGCCAACGCGCCATCACCTCGTCCAGGTGCTCCTCTTTGTGGACGTAGATCAGCACGTGCCCGTCCACGGCGGCGGCCAGCCCGCTGCGCGCGATCTTGCGCGGCTGGTAGACGCTGTCGCCGTCGGAGACGATGGCGGGGAAGGCGATGGCGCGCAGGTGGGCCAGCGCGTCGAGCGCGCCGGGATAGACGCAGGTGGCGAACGGGTAGTCCATGATGAGCGCGTGTATCTGAGCGAGCGTTGTCTCGTTGGGCAGCGCGGGGCGGAAGCGCGCGAGGGTGAGCGGGTAGTCCACCGCGCCGGTCTCGGCGCGCACGGCCTCGTAGACCTGCCAGAAGCGCGCGACCAGCGGGCCGCCCAGCAGCGCGCGCAGGCGGGTGTCCAGATCATCTTTGAGCGCGTCGTTGTCGAGCAGGGTGTCGTCGCAGTCCAGGATGAAGACGGCCGGCCCGACGGCGCCGGGGTTCGCCATACGCGCCGCGCTCCTTTCTGGGGGCAGAGGAGATTTACCACGGAGGACACAGAGGGACACAGAGGGCAGAGGAGAGGGATGAGAAGGACTACAGGGGACAATGGAAGAGATACGGAAGACATAGCAGATTGTACGACGCCCGCGCGCTATATCGTGCATGGGCGCACAATCTGCCATATCCTCGTCTTCTCGCTCTTGCCTTTCTGCCCTCTGTGTCCCTCTGTGTCCCTCTGTGTCCCTCTGTGTCCCTCTGTGTCCCTCTGTGATCGCTCTCCGTTCTCTCCTAGCGCGGCGGCGGCTTGGGCAGGGCGCGCGCCTCGCGCGGGAAGAAGAGGCGCAGCAGCGTGGCCGAGAGCAGGATCATCGCCGCGCCGACGGCGAACGAGGTGGAGAGGCCGACGTTGCGCTGCAAGAAGCCCTCGGTGATCGGGCCGATGCTGAAGCCGAGGCTCCACGTCAGGCTGTAGAAGCCGCTGAGGCGGCCGCGATAGCGCGAGGAGACGCGGCCCATGGCGAAGGCGGCGTAGACCGGCTCGAAGAGGCCGCGCAGCATCTGGCGCGCGAACTCGCCGGTGGCGGCGAGCGGCAGCCCTGGTGAGTAGCCGATCAGCAGGATGACGGGTACGCTGGCGTACTGCATGGTGGTCGCCATGCGCAGCTGGCCAAAGCGGCGCACGATGCGCGGCGCCGTCAGCGAGGTGGCGCCGCCGACCAGCCCGGCGATGGTGAAGAGGATGCCGAGCGTGTCGGGCTGGGTGCTGAAGCGGAAGACGAAGAAGAGCGAGAGCAGGCCGACGACGGCACCCTCGCCAGTGGTGAAGAGCGCGTCGGGGATGAGCAGCTTGAGGAAGAGCGCGGTGACGGCCCAGCGGCCGACGGGATCGCCTGGCTTTGGATCGATGCCCGCCTGCTGGGTCAGCGCCAGCCCTTCAGCCTCGCTCGGCGGCAGGGCGGCAACGGCGGCACGGTCGGGGATGCTCGGATCGTGTAGATCGTGCCGGCCGGGGCGGCGCGGCTCGTGGATGGTGACGAGCGGCAGCGCGGGCAGGAAGACGGCCACCGCGGCGGCCAGCACGCCGATGCGCAGGGGGATGGTGCTGAGCGCGGGCTGACCGGTGATGCTGGCGACGGCCTGCGGCACCAGCCCGCCGATCAGCGCGCCGAGCGCGCCGACGCCCAGCAGCAGGAAGTTGTTGAGCGCGAGCGCGCCCACGCGCTGCTCCTCGGTCGTATGCTCGGTGAGCATGGGCAGGTTGGTGACCCAGTAGGCGGAGGCCATGATGCCGTTGAGCAGGCCCGACGCGATCAGCAGCGGGACGCTGGCGCTGAGCGCCGTTGCCACCAGCGTAATCGGCGTGGCGAAGCCGCTGATGATCAGCAGTGGCTTGCGGCCCATGCGGTCGGCCAGGAAGCCGACGGGCACGCCGGCCACGAGCGCGCCGATGGCGGAGGTGGCGGCGAAGACGCCGACGAAGACCTGATCGTAGCCCAGGCTCTTGACGTAGAGATTGACCGTCAGCGTGGCGATGCTGAGCTGGAAGCCCTTGCCCAGCGTGAAGAGCAGCAGGATATAGACGGTGCGCTCGTACTGGAAGTAGCCGCCCCACTGGCCGCGAGCCGCGAGCCGCCGCGCGAGCGACACCTGCGCCATATGCCGTGGCCTCTTTCGAGCATGTGTGCTATCTGAATGCCGCTTCGCATTGAGCTGTTGTGATGGGCGAGCCTCCCGGCATGAATGCCGGGGGTAATCCCGTTACCGATCCTGTTGTGTGGCAACAACAACATCACAGGAACAGGCCAGCTTTTACGGATCGTTGCGAACCTGCCTCATGTTAGGTTATAGTGTACCCCGATATTTGGACAGAGCCATATGTTAAAGTAGCAGGAGGTGATCAGGCGCGAAGGGAATGAGGACGGTATGGCAACTGTGCGGAGACGGCATAGCAGCGAATTCAAGGCGCGGGTGGCGCTAGAGGCGCTCAAAGGGCAGAAGACCCTCAATGAGTTAGCGAGCGCATACGGCGTGCATCCGGTGCAGATTGCCCACTGGAAGCGCCAGGCGCAGGAGGGGATGAGTGGCGTCTTCGCCAGCCCTGGCGACCGCCAGAGCAAAGCGGACCAGGCGCTCATCGAGCAACTCTACCAGCAGATCGGCCAGCTCAAAGTGGAACTGGACTGGCTGCGAAAAAAGGGGCGGCCACTGCCGGGGAGCAGCGCGACGTGAGCGCCTGGCGCCCGCTCATCGAGCCAGCCCATCCGCAGGTGAGCATCATGCGCCAGTGCGAGTTGCTCGGCGTCGCGCGGTCGAGCTGGTACTATACGCCTGCGGAGGAGAGCGGGGAGAATTTGGCGCTCATGCGGCTGCTCGACGAGCAATACACCCGTACGCCGTTCTACGGCATTCGGCGCATGACGGCCTGGCTCCAGCGGCAAGGCTACGGCGTCAACCACAAGCGGGTCGGGCGCCTGCTCCGCCTCATGGGCCTGGAGACGGTCTATCCGAAACCGCACCTGAGCACGCCCGCTGGGCTCGCGCCGAGCGTCCGCTATCCCTATCTGTTGCGTGGGCTGCCCATTGTGCGAGTCAATCAAGTCTGGAGTACGGACATCACCTACATCCGCATGCGCCAGGGCTTTCTCTACCTGGCGGCGGTGCTCGACTGGCACAGTCGCTATGTGCTGGCGTGGGAGGTCTCCAACACGCTCGATACCGGCTTCTGCCTGGCAACCCTCAACCGTGCGCTCCGGCGCGGGACGCCGGAGATCTTCAATTCCGACCAGGGCGTCCAATTCACCAGCGCCGCCTTCACCGCGCGGCTCGCCGACGCGGGTAGTCGCATCAGTTGGGATGGCCGGGGTCGCGCCCTCGACAACATCTTCGTCGAGCGGCTCTGGCGCTCAGTCAAGTATGAGGAGGTGTACCTGCACGACTACGAGACGGTTCCTGAGGCGGTAAGTGGCCTGGGTTGCTACTTCCGTTTCTACAATGAGGAGCGGCTGCATCAGGCGTTGGGCTATCAGACGCCCGCGCAGGTCTTTGCCGCCGCTCAGGTCGCGTAAATGCACCTTACACCGCTCGCTGCTTTAACGTCAAACGGCCCCATCCCTGTCTAGACAATGGGGTACACCATAGGTCCGCGTCGAACACCACGTAACCATATCAGACGGCGGTGCGCATGCGCCACGCCCGAAAGTACAGTCGGTTCGTACCGTCAGATGTTACGCTCAGGCGTTGCGGCGGCAGAGGTGGCCGTCTGCGAGCGACCAGCGCGCGCCGCCGAAGCGCTGGATGAACCAGCGGTCGTGTGAGACGGCGATCACGGGGCCGGGGAAGGCGAGCACCGCCGCCTCAAAGGCTTCGAGCACGAGCGCGTTGGGCCGCGCGGCCACCGAAAGAGGCGTAGCAAGCCTATCGCGAGGCGCACCTGAATTGGCCGCTCGGACCGCATAAGTGGCTTCATCGAGGGCGCCAACAACGCGCCGTGCGCACGCGGAAATCGCACTCGCTGTCACTTCAGCGACGGCGATTTCTATGTCGTACGTCTCCGTGCGGGCAGGAATGCAATGCCGGTGGTCAGCAGACCGAGCGCGGCGGCGGGTACCATGTACCATCCAGAATAATCTGTTGGAACGCCGAGAGCGATGGGCCGATTGGGCCGATAGGGAACTACTTGAGATGGCTGCGTGATACAAACCACATTGCACACGGGGCGACTAAACACGAGCAGATCAACTGGCGTCTGCGTGTGAAAGACCACGAGTGTCAGTGCCAGAAGCGCGGCAGCGGTAGCGAGCACACCCAAGCGAGCGCGCGTGGTGCGCATCGCGCAGGCAAGCGTGCTGGCGAATATTAAGGCGCCAAGGGCAAGCACGATCACCTGATAGACGGTGATGTTGAGCGCGGACCCGTTCGGCAGTAGCACGGCTGTGGCGGGATATGGTTCGTAATGCGGATCGCCAGTGTGGTTATAGCAGTTTAAAAATGGGCAGTAT